>JAIRZN010000135.1 GCA_031267205.1 Tannerellaceae bacterium
ATCGTCACGGTTACAAAAGACGACGACAACGACGACAGTGCCGAAACCGTCAACTCTCACAAGGCGGAAGTAACCCTCGCCGACGGCATCCTGACCGTAAACTCACCTGCTGCGGAACAGGTCGAAGTCTACTCACTCACCGGCGCCCTTCTCCACAGGGAAAGCAAAGCCTCCGGCTCATTAACCCTCAACATCGGCCACCTCCCCAAAGGCATACTTATAGTAAGGGGCAACTCAGGCTGGACGCAGAAGATTATACTGAAATAATACCGTTAACATCCAGAGAGGGCTTATACGGGTTATAAGCCCTCTCATTTCTTAAAACAACAAAATACAATTTATGAAACTAAAGTCGCATCTGGATTCGAGCCGGTCGCATTCGGATTCAAAGCAGTTGAATCTGGATTCAAAGCATTCGAATCTGGATTCAAGTCACTCGCATCTGGATTCAAGTCGTTCCAATCTGGATTCAAGTCGCTCGCATCTGGATTCAAGTCGCTCGCATCTGGATTCAAGTCACTCCAATCTGGATTCAAGTCACTCCAATCTGGATTCAAGTCACTCCAATCTGGATTCAAGTCACTCGAATCTGGATTCAAGTCACTCGAATCTGGATTCAAGTCGCTCGAATCTGGATTCAAGTCACTCCAATCTGGATTCAAGTCGTTCCAATCTGGATTAAAGTCATTCCAATCTGGATTCAAGTCATTCCAATCTGGATTCAAATCCGTCGTATTCGGATTCAAAGGCTACCGGCAGGGATGCGGCGATTATTTATAACTCACTCAATATTAACATTTAAAATTTCGAATTATGGCAAAATCAAATTGGCTTCCGTCATCGAGAGTGCCGATGCATGACCTGATTGCTATCGTAGTAGCCTATGTTACGGCCAATGCGGTAAGCTTCTGTATGGACAAGGAGGTTCGCATAGGCGACTGGTTCCTTTACACGTTCACGCCGGAATACGAGAAGTATGAAAGCAAGTACTCGATCTGGTTCAACAAGTCTACCCGTACGCCCGTCGCAAGCGACAACCTGAGGGATGCGGAAAAGATTATCATTCCGCTTTTCCGCCAACTGTATAGCCTTCTCAGGGGTAATCCGTTGGTGAGAAACAGCGATCTTGACGCAATGCACCTGCCGCAGAGGCCTGACAACGAGCACAAGCCGTCACCGGTAGCGGACGAGGCTCCCGCCTTTCATATAGTAGCCGTCGAAGGCAACCGCCTGCGCATATTCTACTATCCCGAAGGCTCGACAAAGAAGGTAGGCAAGCCTGAAGGACAGCATGGGGTGGAAATAAAATGGGGCTTTTCGGACGAGGTAATAACCGACGCGGAACTCCTGCCGCACTCCCTTTTCGACACGGCCTCCCCCTACACCCTGGAGTTCAACCCCTCCGATTACGGCAAGGTCGTAAACATCGCCATGCGCTGGGAGAACAACCGCGGCGCAAAAGGCCCCTGGAGCAAAGTCATAAGGGCAAATGTGCCGTAGGAGCGGCGCGTTATGTTTTAAATTGTATGGGCGGGCTTGTTTGTCCGCCTTTTTTGTGCGCCAAAACGAAGAGGGCGCCACGAGGGACGCCCCTACATTTCCCGCGCCAGCGGATATTCCCGCCGGATCGGGAAACGGTTAAATGTAGGGGCGTCCCTCGTGGGCGCCCTCTTCGTTAATGTAGGGGCGGTGTGCATAAGAGCCGTCCCCAGCGCCGGCGTGAGGGAAAGCAGCGGAAAGCCCGACCGCGCTTGCGGTGGCACGCCCTGATTATGCATATTCATGCGCCAAAACGAAGAGGGCACCCACGAAGGACGCCCCTACATTTCTCGCGCCAGCGGGGGGAAAGAACATTTTTCATAAAGGCTCGGAAGCATTGCCGAAGGCACAAAAACAAAAAGGTGCGCGCCAGCAAAAACCTAATTCATAAAAAACAAAAAATACCCCTAACCTCAGTAGCCGATTGGTTAAAGAACATTTCCCAGAAAGCCCCCACACCGGACGGTAGGGCACGGACTACAAGTCCGCGCCGGCGGGAATGCGCCTTTTGGAGGAAGTTGATTTTTCAGAAAGGCTCGGATGCGCATTGCCGAAGGCAAAAGAAAGAAGGTGCGCGCCAGCCAAAACCTAATTCATAAAAAATAAAAAATACCCCAAACCTCAGTAGCAGGCAAGGGTTTATGCGAAAATGAATGTTTGGAAGAGGGGGTTGTCCGACAGTTCGTCGTATCCTTTAAGGATGATGCCCAGCGTGCCGAAGAACAAGCGGAGGCTTTCGTCTACTTGCGGCGTGTAAATCTCCTTGATTTTTTTCTTTTCAGCCCATGATGTCAAGGCGTCCACGTCTTTTGTTCCAAGCATTGCGTTCTCGACGCCTACCACCTTGTCCTTTTCAATGTCAAATACAACAGCGTGGTCGAAGTCTTCCACCTTGTGCTGCTTTTTGTTTTTCAATAATAATGCTATTTTCATACGGCTTGATGTTTTCTTTTTTCACGTATACAAATGAAACGAATATATACATTCTTGAGTATACAACGAAGGTTATTGTTGGTTAATAAACACTTTTTCAGGCGCGTTGCCGAGCTTCGGCGGCACAGGGGCGGGATGTTGCGGAGGGGAGGGATGGCGCATAATTGGAAAATCATTTTAAATTTGCAGCATGTTTGGCATATTAATGAACAGATAAAAGATGAGACTTTTGGATATAGACACGATTTCGCGCTTCGGTAGCGTGTTCGAAGACCTCATACATCAGGGGACTTCGTTAGGATTTACGATAATTAAGGCGACGGTTATCTTCCTTGTCGGGCGGCTAATTATCAATTTGTTGAAGCGGCTGCTTGGGCGGTTGCTTGAAAAGCGGAACGTGGAGCTGTCCGTCAGGTCGTTCCTGATGAGCGCCGTAAACGTCCTGCTGGTTATACTGCTGATGGTTTCCATCATAGGAGCTTTGGGAATTGAGACTACCTCCTTCGCCGCCCTGCTTGCATCCGCGGGCGTCGCTATCGGCATGGCGTTAAGCGGCAATTTATCGAACTTCGCCGGAGGTCTGATCATCCTGCTCTTCAAGCCGTTTAAGATCAACGACTATATCACGGCGCAAGGTACGGAAGGGACTGTGAAGGAGATACAGATATTCCACACGATACTGAATACGTCGGACAACAAACTTGTCTATATCCCGAACGGTTCGCTTAGCAGCGGCGTCGTGACAAACTATAACGTGGAGCTACGCCGCGTGGAATGGGTCTTTTGCGTAGACTACGGCACGGATTACGAAAAAGTAAAGGCCGTCACGGAAGCGAGCCTGTCGGCCGACGCCAGGATATTGCCCGACCCCGCCCCGTTCATCGCCCTTAACGCTTTAGCCGACAGCAGCGTCAACGTCATCGTGCGAGTATGGGTAAAAACTCCCGACTACTGGGACGTTTACTACGATACTAACAAAGCAATCTACGAGACCTACAACGCGGAGGGCATAAATTTCCCGTTCCCACAGTTGACAGTGCACCGCGGGGATGCCTGATTCTAAGATACGAGGTAAAAAAAATAAAAAACAATAAGAATTTTAATGTCATATCTATTGGAATATAAAAAAAACATTACTTTTGCCGTATTGGGAAACACATAATAAATAGAATACAATCGTATGGAAGTCAAGAAAACTAAAAGAGCAGACCTGGAGGGAGGAAAAACTTCAGGTTTCCTGATGGGCTTAATCATCGGGTGCGCTGTTTTATTCGCAGCATTCGAATGGGGGAGCCGTGACGTAAAAGTTATCGGCGATTCGGGTATTGCGGAGATCATAGCCGAAGAAGAAATAGAAATAACACGTCCGGAAGACGCTCCGCCGCCACCGCCCCCGCCGCCGGCTCCCGTGGTAACGGAAGTGCTGAACGTAGTTGAAGACAATGTAGAGCTCGAGCAGCAGGAAATCCTGTCAACCGAAGATACGCAGACCGCCGCACAGGTACAGACCTACGTAGCTCCCGCTGCAGCTATCCAGGAAGAAGAAGAAGAATCGGCGCAACAGATATTCACGGTCGTGGAAGAGATGCCGGCGTTCCCCGGCGGGGAGACGGAATTGCTCAAGTTCATTAACGGCGCCATAAGGTATCCCGTTATCGCACAGGAAAACGGTATACAGGGACGTGTAACCTGCGCGTTCGTGGTAAACCGCGACGGAGCCGTTGTAGACGCAGAAATTATGCGCGGTGTCGACCCGTCCTTAGACAAGGAAGCTCTTCGCGTAATCAACACCATGCCCAAGTGGTCCCCCGGCAAACAAAGGGGCAAGCCTGTCCGCGTAAGGTATATCATACCTGTCACATTCAGATTACAGTAAATCCGATTTAATTGTATGAGAGGGCTGCTGTCACGCAGCCCTTTTCGTATAAGCAAGCCTATGTTCACTTTCAATGACGTATTACAAAGGGTAGAACAAGAGATCTCCCGACTTAGCTTTGACCGGCCGCCAAGCGACTTGTACGCCCCGATAGGATACATCCTATCCTTGGGAGGCAAGCGCATACGCCCCGCTCTTACGCTGATCGCCTGCAACATATATAGCGACAGCATCGAGCCGTCAATAGCGCCGGCGCTATGCCTGGAGGTCTTCCATAATTTCACGCTGCTTCACGACGACCTGATGGATCAGGCCGATAAGCGCAGGAACCAGCCCACTGTACATAAGTTGTGGAATGAAAACACAGCTATCCTCTCAGGCGACGCCATGCTGATTGCCGCATACAGGCTTATAGGCGACAGCGAGCCGGCACACTTGAAAGAGTTGCTGGATCTCTTCACGGCTACCGCCTTAGACATTTGCGGCGGTCAGCAATACGACATGGAGTTCGAGGCGCGCACGGATGTAAGCGAGACGGAGTATTTGAATATGATACACCTGAAGACAGCCGTATTGATAGCCTGCTGCCTGAAGATGGGAGCCATTACCGGAGGCGCGTCGAGTGCAGATGCACAACATTTGTACAAGTACGGCCTTTGTATAGGCATGGCCTTCCAGTTGCAAGACGATTTATTAGATGTGTATGGCGACACGCATACGTTCGGGAAGAATATAGGAGGAGATATCCTCTGCGACAAGAAGACTTACCTCCTCACACACGCCATGACCCACGCATCGGCAGCGCAGAAGGAAGAGATGCGCCGTTGGTTTGAGCAAAAGGCGCCCGACCCGGCCCGGAAGATAAATACTTTCAGGCGTATATATGACGAATTAGGTCTTCGGGAAATAACCCTGTCGAGGATAGAAGCCTTTTACGACGAGGCCCTGAGTAATCTCAAGCAACTAAGCGTCCCGGAGGAACGCCTGACAGTATTGAAGGAAACAGGGAAGATACTTTTACATCGCAAATCATAATCGTTATGGGGATCATAGATACGCATTGCCATTTATATTTGGAAGACTTCGACGCAGACAGGGAGGCGGTCATTCTTGCGGCTAAGGAAGCCGGCATAGAGGCCGTCCTGCTGCCCAACATCGACTTATCCAGTATAGACAGGATGCACGAGCTATGCGACCGGCATCCGGGCTTCGCCTATCCGATGATGGGGCTTCATCCGACAAGTGTAGACGGGAACTATCCGGCCGTACTCAAGCAAATGGAAGCCTTGTTACACACAAGGAGCTATTGCGCCATCGGGGAAATCGGCATAGACTTGTATTGGGACAAGACCCGGTTGAAGGAACAGAAGTCAGCCTTTGAGGAGCAGTTGAGATGGAGTATAGACCTGGATTTACCGGTCTCCATACATACAAGGGATGCGTTTCCCGAAGTCTTCGACAGCATCCATAAGGTAGGGAGAGACAAGTTAAAAGGAGTTTTTCATTGTTTTTCAGGTAAAGAATCCCATCTAAGGGAGATTACAGAGCTGAAGAATTTCAAGTTAGGAATAGGCGGCGTAGTTACGTACAAAAACGCCAAGCTCCCGCAAACCCTCTCTTCAGCAAGCATAAAACAGATTGTATTAGAAACAGATGCCCCGTTTCTTCCCCCAGTTCCGCACCGAGGTAAAAGAAACGAGCCGCTCTACATCATAGAAACGGCAAAGCAAATAGCCTCTATTTATAACCTGTCTTTCGATGAAACCATGCAGGTTATCAAGAAGAATACGGATGAATTATTTAAGAAGATTTGCAAGTGAAAACGTTTGCGGTTATAATTTTTTTCGTATTTTGCGCTCGTTTTTTGAGGGGGATAAATATACCCTTTAAGGAGAGATGCTCGAGTGGTTGAAGAGGCACGCCTGGAAAGCGTGTATACGCCTAAAGTGTATCGCGGGTTCGAATCCCGCTCTCTCCGCGGCTCTTAATATAACAATGGAATAGATAAAAACAACAACAATAAAAACAACAATAAAAAAGAAAATTATTAATCTTTAAAATTAGACACACGATGAAAAAGTTATTTGCTAAAGCATTCTTGGGCTTGTGCGCCCTTGGAACCTCTACCCTCCTCTTTGCACAGGAAGCAACCGAACAAGTGATTGAAAGCGGTATGCACCACCAATTGAAGATCAAATTTATAGAAGGTAGCGCCGATTTCATGGGAGCCATAGCAATTATATTGATTTTAGGCTTAGGATTCTGCTTGGAAAGAGTTATCTACCTGAATTTAGCCGAGGTAAACCCGGTCAAATTGCTGAAAGGCATAGAAGGTGCGCTTGACAAAGGAAACGTGGAAGAAGCTAAAGCAATTGCACGCGACACCAGAGGCCCGATTGCATCCATTCTGTATCAGGGATTATCCAGGATTGATCAAGGTATCGACGTAGTGGAAAAATCCGTTATTTCGTATGGTGGCGTCCAGAGCGGTTTGCTGGAAAAGAACCTTTCGTGGATTACATTGTTTATAGCAATCGCTCCGTCCGTAGGATTCATGGGTACGGTAGTCGGGATGATTATGGCTTTCGACAATATTGAGAAAGTAGGAGATATAAGCCCGACGGTTGTCGCAGGCGGTATGAAAGTGGCGTTGATCACGACAGTGGGCGGTCTTGTAGTGGCTTTGATTCTGCAAGTATTCTACAATTATCTGCTGAGCAAACTGGAAGCTATCCTGAACCAAATGGAAGACGCATCTATTTCTTTGATTGACATGGTGCTGAAATACAATTATAAATACAACAAATAATTGAACCATGGCTGTTACTAAAATAAGGAAATTTTCCAGTTGGGTATTGGTCGCCTGTACCATTATCATGCTGGGAGTTGTAGGGCTATTCTTCTTTGGAGGAGACAATGAGCCTTACAACGGACAGTGGAATCCCAAATATACCGATACGCTGCTATACTGGATGTATGGACTGTTTGCCATAACGGTCGTATCCATCTTGTGTTTTGTGATCCTCCAGTTTATAAATAATTTTAAAGCCGACAAGAGGCAAGCTTTTTTTGCTTTGGGCATCCTTGTCCTGTTTGCAATAATGTTTTTCACAACGTATTCCATAGGAGACGGCACGCCTATACAGAGCTTGTTAAACAAGTCCGACACAGAAAAGTTTAATGTGTCTTTTTGGTTGAAATTGACGGACATGTTTCTCTTTTCAATCTACATCATGTTTGTTTTGACCGTTTTGGCGGTGATTGCGGGCAGTCTGAAGAGAATCTTTGAAAAATAAATTTAGAGAAAAACAATTATGGCAAGAAAGAAGAGAAAAATGCCGGAGGTAAACTCTACATCAACGGCTGATATTGCTTTTATGATGCTTCTGTTCTTCCTCCTGACCTCCTCTATGGATACCGACAGGGGGTTGCCGAGGCGTCTGCCGCCGCCTGTCCCCAAAGACCAGAAAAATCAGGATGTGGATATTAAGAAGAGAAATATCTTAGTGGTGCTTATAAACAGTACCAACCAGATACTCTGCGGAGACGTCTACGTTCAATTAGACCAGTTGAAGGACAGAATCAAAGAGTTTGTTGAAAACCCAACGAACAATGAGCATATGCCTGAACTGATTGAAGTAGACGTTCCTTATTTCGGAGTGCGTAAGGTTCCGAAAAACCACGTTATCTCCCTGCAAAACAATCGCGATACTTCATATCAAGCCTATATCGACGTACAGAGCGAGATCGCAGCGGCGTATAACGAACTGAGAGATGACATTTCCCTGCAAAAGTTCGGACGAAAGTTTGCAGACTTGGACGAAGAACAACAAAAGGCCGTTCAGACAATCTATCCGCAAAAGGTATCTGAAGCCGAGCCTAAAAATTATGGAGGATCTAAATAATGGGAAAATTTGGCAGTGGAGAAAAACGCGAAGTGCCCCAACCAAGTATGGCGTCCTTGTCTGACCTTGTGTTCACTTTCCTGTTCTTCGTCATGATGGTGACATCCATGCGTGAAGTAACACTGAAAGTGACCTTCAGAGCTCCGCAAGCAACCGAGTTGCAGAAATTAGAAAAGAAATCGCTTATCACATTTATATATGTAGGCGAACCGACGCAGGAATTCAGAGCCAAGATGGGTTCTACTACTCGCGTACAATTGAACGACTCTTTTGCCGAAATATCGGAAATTCAAGATTATATTGCACAGGAGAAGTCGAGTATGAAAGAAGAAGACCAACCATTCATGACTGTTTCAATAAAAGCAGACAGGGAAACGAAGATGGGAATCATTTCTGACATCAAGCAGGCGTTGCGTGAAGCATACGCACTTAAAATCAGTTATTCTGCCGTAGGTAGAGTTAATAGATAACAGTGCCCGCATAAATAAAGAAGGAGGTCGGCGGAAATTGATTTTGCCCGCCTCTTTCTTTATTTATGTGGATATTCCCCTCACAACATAACCAAAATGTAACCATAAAAAACGCCATAATCTGTATTTGTGTGTATAAATTTCGTGTATCTTTGCTACCGACAGAGTTTATGTGGAAATGACTAAAGAAGGAGATATTATCCGGTTTATTGATGTGGAGGAGGTCATTAGGGAAAAAGCCTCTGCGCTTGTCCCGCGATTGCCTCGTTTTGTGATAAATTACCTGATCCGTATCATTCATCAAGATGAGGTGAATGACATTTTGAATCGTTACCGTGACAAGGATGGGGTTGATTTTATGACGGAACTTATTCGCCATTTTGATATAACACTGGCGCTGACAGGAGAAGAAAATATACATCGGGAAGGACGTTATATATTTTCTTCCAACCATCCGTTAGGAGGCCTTGACGGGGTCTGCCTGTCATGCGTACTCGGAAATTATTATAACGGAAGGATACGTTACTTGGTAAATGATATCCTCCTCTTTATTCCTAACCTTCGGTCTATATTTATCCCAATTAACAAGCATGGGAAACAGAGTAAGCATACAGCCCTTCTCACTGATGAAGCCTACGCTTCCGACAACCAGATTCTTACCTTTCCCGCCGGTCTTTGTTCGCGCAAAATAAAAGGAGAAATCACCGACTTATCCTGGAAGAAGTCCTTTATTCAAAAAGCGATAGAATATCGACGCGACATCGTTCCGGTTTATTTTGAAGGGAAAAACTCGAATTTTTTCTATCGCTTAGCTAATATAAGGAAGAGACTGGGGGTAAAGTTCAATTTGGAGATGCTTTACCTATCCGACGAATTATTCAAGAGCAAACATACCTCCTTTCGGATATATTTCGGTAAACCCATACCCTGGCAAACATTCGATAAAAGCAAGACGCCGCCTGAATGGGTGGAATGGGTGAGAACTCAAGTTTATAATCTGAAGAATAACTGATATACTAAATTTATTAATTATCCATGTATCATGCATAATCAAGATATTATAGCCCCCATTGAGCGCTCGTTGCTTAAGGCGGAATTAACACCCGGCAAACTTTTGCGGAAGACAAACAAATCAAATAATGAAATATATATAACAACAGCACACGACTCGCCATGTGTAATGCAGGAGATCGGACGGCTGAGGGAGATTGCTTTCCGGCATTATGGGGGCGGAACAAACAAGTCTGTGGACATCGACGAATTCGACACTATGGAGGGAGCTTACCGGCAACTTATTGTATGGAATCCGGAAGAAGAACAGATACTCGGAGGCTATCGTTTCTTATGCGGTTCCGACGTACGGTTTGACGATACCGGCCGACCAATACTTGCCACTTCTCACCTGTTTGATTTTTCCCAAAAATTTATAGATAATTATCTGCCTTACACGGTAGAACTTGGGCGCTCATTTGTGACGCTGGAGTTTCAGATGACCAGGGAGGGTTCTGCTAAAGGATTGTTTGTGTTGGACAACCTGTGGGACGGTCTTGGAGCCTTGTCGGTTGTAGAGCCTACACTGCAATATTTTTTCGGTAAAGTGACGATGTATAACACTTATAACCCGAAAGCCCGTGACATGATTTTGTATTTCCTGTCGAAACACTTCCCTGATTACGATAAGCTCGTAACGCCGATTTGTCCCCTACAAACCAATCCCAACATAGCTTTGATGGAAACCCTTTTCCACTCCGACAACTTCAGGGAAAACTATAAAACGCTAAACCAGGAAGTCCGTAAGTTCGATATCAACGTCCCGCCTTTAGTAAATGCATACATGAGCCTGTCGCCAAAGATGCGAAACTTTGGTACGGCTATCAACCACGAATTCGGCGAAGTAGAAGAAACAGGCATCATGATCGCTATAAGCGAAATCCTCGAAGAGAAAAAACAACGGCATATAGAAACTTATCTGATGGAAGAATATCCTTCGCAACCATTGTTGAAGGGTAACAGTATAATTCAAACAGTATAAAAAATGGAGACCGGAAACCATTTTAAAAACGGGGCTAACATACGAGGCCACACGAGTATGAAAAATAAATTTAATACAAATGGAAAAGCAAAGAGTTGTGATTTTTCTGTGTCTGTCCGTTCTTTTTACCGCCGTCGCCAATAGTCAAACCGCCGGGAGTCTGATAGTTCCGGGTGCAAAGGTGGAAAAACTGGCCGAAGGATTTAGTTTTACCGAAGGCCCTGCTGTTGACAGCGAGGGTAATGTCTATTTTACCGACCAGCCTAACGATCGCATCCATATATGGTCGGTTGATGGTAAGCTCTCTACTTTCCTCGAAAATACGGGACGCGCCAATGGGCTTTATTTCGATAAGTCAGGTCGCTTGATTTCGTGTTCCGATCTGGATAACGAAATATGGAGTTTCGGAATGGACGGGAAACATACGGTTATAGTGACGGATTTCGGGGGAAAGAAACTGAATGGCCCCAATGATTTATGGGTACATCCGAATGGCGGTATTTATTTTACCGACCCGCTTTATAAAAGGAATTACTGGTCGCGTGATCCTGAGATGCAACAGCAAGGACAATACCTGTATTATGTTACGCCTGATCACAAAAGCGTGAAGCTGATAGATATAGATTTTGAGCAACCTAACGGCATCATAGGTTCTCCGGATGGCAAACTATTGTATGTGGCCGATATAAGGGCGCGCAAAACATACGTGTACAATATACAGCCTGACGGTTCGCTGACGGATAAGAAACTATTTGCACCTATGGGCTCGGACGGGATGACAATGGACGAAAAGGGTAATATATATGTGACGGGACGTGGCGTGACGGTTTTCAACCCGGCGGGAGAACAAATCGAACAAATCCCGGTAGAGGCCAATTGGACGGCTAACGTATGCTTCGGGGGAAAAGACATGCAAACCCTTTTCATAACCGCCTCGCAGTATTTATACAGCGTGCGTATGAACGTAAAGGGCGTACACTAATCCTTGTACATTGAATCAATAAGCGAAACGTATTTTTCAAGGATAACCGGACGGCGGAGCTTAAGCGTGTCGGTCAGTTCTCCTCCTTCCATGGTAAATGGGAACGGTAGGAGAACGAACCGTTTTATCTTCTCGTATGAAGCGAGGTCTTTTTGATGATCTTCAACGCGCGCCTCTATCAGGCGTATGATAGCGGGGTTCTTTATCATATCTTCGTCGGCGGTGTATGATATATTTTTCTGCAGGGCATATAGCCGCAGCGCCTCAAAGTCGGGAACTATAAGTGCGCCTACAAACTTACGGCAGTCGCCTATGACGGCAATCTGCGCGATGTACTTGTCATTACCCATCAACATCTCAATGGCTTGTGGCGCTACGTATTTCCCATTGGAAGTTTTATAAAGGTCTTTGATGCGCTCGGTAAAGTAAAGCGTGTCGCCCTCTAAGCGTCCTGCATCGCCTGTACGGAAAAATCCGTCTTCCGTGAAGGCTTTGGCGTTATCCGCAGGCCGGTTGTAATACCCCGGAGTAACTGTTTTTCCCCTGACTAATATCTCGTTATTATTGCTTTCATCTATTTTCACTTCTACGTCAGGCATGACAACGCCGATGGATCCTACCGTAAAGCTTTCTTTTGGGCAGAACGAAACGGTGGCGGTCGTTTCGCTCAATCCATAGCCGTAAACCAATGGAATGTTTACCGAATGCAGGAAAATGTTCACCTCGTCCGACAATGGTGCGCCGGCCACAGGGAAAAGTACGCCCCGTTCTATCCCCAACACCTTTTTAAGCGTTGCATAAATGGTCTTGTTATAGAACCCAAACTTCATCCTGAGCCGGAAGGGAGGCTTTAACCCTTCGTTTTTATACTCCATATTGTAGCTGTACCCGGTCTTGACGGCATCCAAGGCGATCTTCTTCAGAAAATGAGGCATACCGTCTATTTTATCGTGAACGCCGGCATAGACTTTCTCCCAAAAACGCGGCACATTACACATCATCGTGGGATGCACTTCCGCAAGGGTCTGTTGTATCATCTTTGGGTCGCGATTGATAGCTACCATCACTCCGTTGCGTAAGCAGAGATACGTCCATGCCTTCTCGAAGATATGCGTCAGGGGAAGAAAGCACATGGACGTTTGTTTATCTGTGATGACAGGCAGGCGTATCTCGTGTATGCGCATAGCTTCCATAAAATTATAATGGTGTAGCACAACGCCTTTCGACTCTCCCGTCGTCCCCGATGTATAGATAATTGCCGCTTTATCTTCAAACGTTGCCGCTTTCATACGTACTTTTACTTTTGTTTCCGTGTGCGCATTATCGCCCAAACGTATGAAGTCGTCGAAATAAACAGATGTCTTATCCTCCGGATTCAGCAGCACCTTACGGTCGAAAATAATCAGCCGTTTGAGTACGGACGAGCCTTTCTGTACAATAAACGCATTATTATACTGCAACTGTTCCCCCACAAAGATGGTAGATATCCCGGCATCATTCGTAATATAATCCACCTGTGCAGGCGAACCGGTCGCATACATCGGCACAGGCGCCGCCCTATTGGCAAACGCCGCAAAATCGGTAACGAGGCATTGCGGCATATTCTGCGAATACAGTCCGATATTTTCGTGCTCGACAATTCCAAATTCAGCCATTGCCTTAGCCGTAAGCATGACAAGGTTGGAAAATTCGCGCCACGAGATTTTCTCCCACTTCCCGGTTTCGTCATTACGATATTTCAATGCTGTGCGCGTTTCGTATACGTTCGCCTGCCGGTGTATCAACTCGGCAAAATGAGTATCCTGCATCTATATAAAATTTAAATGTTAAATATATTACGAATGAGACAAAGGTAGACATTCATTCCGAGATTCACAACAAAGCGTAATCGCCCCAATCCCTCATGCAAAGAAGCGTCTCGCGAAGCCTCCGCCAATATACGCACGCCCATTGCGGTAGAACCGGAGGCTGTAAAGAAATGGTTTTTTGTCCTGAAGTCCGGGTGTGTATGGGCGCGGATTGAAATTATTTCGTAGTTTTCTCCTATAAAAGTTACCGACTTTCTTTAGAAAGTTGCCAGCTTTCTTTAGAAAGTTACCGACTTTCTTTAGAAAGTTACCGACTTTCTTTAGAAAGTTGCTGACTTTCTTTAGAAAGTTACCGACTTTCTTTAGAAAGTTACCGACTTTCTTTAGAAAGTTACCGACTTTCTTTAGAAAGTTACTGACTTTCTTTAGAAAGTTACCAGCTTTCTTTAGAAAGTTACCAGCTTTCTTTAGAAAGTTGCTGACTTTCTTTAGAAAGTTACCAGCTTTCTTCAGCAAGCCGACAACAGATTCTAATCCCCTGCCATGGTTTTCAAAGAGATCCACAGGGGTTCCAATATAAATCGATGGTGTTCACATACAGAGCCTTAATGAATAAAAAAACTAAAGATATGTATAATGAGCTTGACTCTTCGCAGAAGGGGAATCAAACCTCCCCATCTTCATTCATCTGTGTGTTATTACGGCTTTATCATGTATATTTGTGGCAAAAATCAATACTGTCGTGATTCCATTCGGTTTTTCCAATAAATACATCGTCGTGTTTGCTCTGCTTATTGTCGGGTGCGGGTTGTTGCCGTCTTGCTCGGAGCGGAAAGATGTTGTCGGTCTGCCGGCGTTGCTCGACGAGATGATGTCGGTCGAAGGGGCGGCCATGTATCCGGCGATTCCCTATCGCTCGCACTCGGTATCGGGGCGCATTGAGGGTGTGTTGTTCGATCAAAAGGGGCCGGGCGTCATCACACGGTTGAGGCTCGCGGCGGGGAATAGTCGGGGCGTAATGCGCTTCTATTTCGACGGGGCTTCTTCGGCGGAGATAACGCTTCCGGTAGCCGACCTGTCGCAGCTTAACCTTCCCGAAGCTGACGGCGGACTGATTACGGCCGGCGGCAGCGCTCTCTACCTGCCCGTCCCATACGGCGAAAAGTGCCGTATCACCTTCGAGGGGGCGCCGGTCGACGGCGAGGCTTCGGACGGATATTACCAGATTAACTATCGCCGCTATCCGGCCGACGTCCACATCGAGACATTCTCAACCCAGAGGCTGGAGCGCGAAAGGAAGCACATCGCCCGCGTCAACCGGTGGCTTCTTGAACCGGACACGGCTACGGCCGGCGGCAACCTGATGCGCGGGGAGGCTTGGCTGGAAGGGGGAGAGCCGCTCGTCGTTAAACTGCCTGAAGGCGAGAATGCCGTTTACCGTATAGAGGCGACGGCGACGGTGGCAGGCAAGGGTAATTACGCTCAAAGCATGAGGGACATAATCCTCCAGGCTATATTCGACGGCAAGGTGACGGCGAGGGTCCCCGTATCCGATCTCTCAGGTGGCGGAATGGGCGCGCCGCACGTCGAAAGCCGTTATCTCTCGGCCGACGGCAGGGGCGGCATAGTGAGCCGCTGGCTGATGCCTTATCGCGAGAAGGCTTCGCTGGCGTTTATCAACGAAGGAAGGGCAATGGTGCACGTGAGTTATAGCGTGCTGGTTTCCCGCTTGGCTTGGGAGGAGGACAGGACGCTTTACTTTCATGCCTCGTGGAAGGAGGAAACGGGGCTGGGCTTCTCCTCCGGGGAAAAGGAGTGGAACTTCGCCGCTATCAGCGGAGGAAAGGGGGTTTACAAGGGCGACGTCTTGAGCGTTTACGGCCATACAGGATCCATACATGCCTCCGCCGTCGAGATACGTGTAGATGGCGATGATGCTCCGTCGTACACCGAAACCGCCGTCGGGGAATACTACAACGCAGGCCTGTCGCCGACCGATTCCTTTCATACTCCCTTCGGAGGTGCGCCGCGCGCAGCGGCGAAGGGCTCGCATGGATACAATACCTTGCTGCGCACTCGTATATTGGATGACATCCCGTTCTCGGGACGGTTGAGCTTCGACCTGCGCTTGGCTGATGAAAAAGGGGGAGCGGCGGACTATGCCGTCACTACGTTCTGGTACGGCGATAAAAAAGCAAGGCCGGAAAAAACTTCCCGGCCTGAAACCTGGGGGCGGACATTACCCCCTGCTCCGTTGGAATGACCGTCCGGTCAGATCCCAAACTCTGTTTTCAATTGTTTTGTCCATTGAGTAATTCGTTCGCCGGTAAGGCTGTCTTCGTTGACTTCGTCGAGCGGCAGACCGATGAAGGAGCCGTTTATCATAGCCGCCGAATCGTCGAAGTCGTACCCGTCGGCTGATACTGCACCGCCGAAGACGGCTCCGCTATCCTTAAGGCCGTTGTAGAGAATCCCTATCCCGTCGCAGAAGGTATCGCTGAAAGACGAGGAGTCGCCTGTCCCGAAGATGGCGACGGACTTGCCCGACAGGTCTGCTTTCTTTAGTTTAGGCAGGAAACTGTCCCAATCATCCTGTAAATCGCCGGAACCCCACGTAGACGTGCCGAGTATCAATACCTCGTAAGGCTCGACGGCGTTCGCCGAAGCATCGCTTACATTATATATATCATTTGCAGCTACGCCCAACTGTTTGGCGATGCGCTGCGCAACGTCTTCCGTCGTGCCGGAGGAGGAACCGAAAAATAAACCTGTCTTCTTCATGTAGAATATGTATTAAGTTAGTAGCCGCAAAGGTCTCGCAAAGCTTCCGGCATGTCAATACCTAATAAATGCGTAAATTAAACGTCTAATCCCCATCAATAGGTATCATGCTTAAGTCCGGCGGACATGCGCCCGCCTCGCTCCTGCGGTATATCTTGTAACCAAGGGCTGCAACGAGGACGCTCATCAGCGGACTCAGGATGTTGAAGAAGCAATACGGCAGGTACGTGAAGGTGGATATGCCGAGAACGGTAGCCTGTGTCATGCCACAGGTGTTCCAGGGTATGAGCGGCGAAGTGACGGTGACGGCGTCCTCGGTCGTGCGGCTCAGCAAGCGATCCTCATACCCCAGCTTGCGGTATATATCCTTGAACATGCTCCCTGTAAGCATTATGGACATGTACTGGTCGCCTGTCGTTATATTAAAGAGCAAACCGGAGACTACCGTCGAAGTCACCATCCCTACCGTGCGTTTCATGAAGCGGAAAAAGACCGAGATAATGCTGCCCAGCATCCCGCTTGCCGACATTGCGCCGCCGAAACTCATCGCGCAAAGGATAAGCCATACGGTATTCATCATCCCTCCCATGCCGCGAGTGGAGACCAGTTCGTCGAGACCGGCGTTTCCTGTCTCTATGCCGGTATTTCCGTAGAAAGTTATCAACATACCCTTGAACCTTGACGCCATGTCGCCGGCTTCTCCTCCGCCTATCCCCTCCAGCAGGCCGGGCTGGAAGAAGAATGCGAAGACGCCGCCCAGCATCGCCGCAACGAACAGCGTCACGAGCGCCGGCGCCCTCCTTGCGATGAGTATGCCGGTGGCGAGCGGCGCGAGCAGCAACCATGGGGAGATAAAGAAGGTATCCTTCAAAGAGGCGGCATAGCCCGTCATACGTTCCGCCTCAGGGGCGTCGTGCATAAGGCCGGCCGCAAGGAAGATCAGCAGGGCGAGCGTCATCGAAGGGACGGTGGTGATCATCAGGTAGCGTATATGCGTGAAGAGCGGCGTCTCCGTTACGGAAGAGGCCAGGACGGTAGTGTCGGAAAGGGGCGATACCTTGTCCCCGAAGTATGAACCTGAAATGATGGCGCCGGCTATCCACCCTTCGTCGAAGCCCTGCGCCTGCCCGACGCCCAGCAGCGCGATGCCGATGGTGGCTACTGTCGTCCACGAGCTGCCCGTTATCACGGACACGACGGCACATATGGCGCAGGTGGAAAACAGGTACACGCCGGGGTGTATCAACTTCATCCCATAGTAAATCAGCGTCGGCACAACGCCGCTAACCATCCAGCTACCCGCCAGCGCGCCTATGAGCAGCAGTATAAGCAACGCCGTAGATACGCCCGTGATATTCCCGACGATGGATTGCTCAATGGTCTTCCACTTCACACGGCAGCGAAGCATCGCAATAAGGCTGCAGACAGCCGTCGCCGTCAGTAATACAATCTGGCTCCCGCCATTGAGCGCATCGCTCCCGAAGCTGCGTATCGTAAAAAACAACAGGCCCGCCAGCACAACGACCGGCACGAGCGACAATAAAGCGGATGGCCGCCTTGGGGTGTATTCTTTCATCTATGATTGTTTTTCGGCGAAAATACGATATTTTCAGACTTTAATGCAAGAATGATCCGATAACTTCGGAATCCGCCTACGCTCCGTGCATATCGCAAACATCGCCTGCCGGGCATACGAGCTTGTAGCCGATACCTCTTATATTTATGATCTTCAATCTTTCATCCCCGGACAATAGTTTCCGCAGCTTATGGATGTATCCATGCAGGCTGTTTCTATTGTAGGCGCTGTCGTCGTACCAGAGATGCAGTAACAGACTCTTAATCTCGACGACGCGGTTTATGTTCAGGCATAACCGCATCAGTATTTCGTTCTCAAAATGTGTCAGCTCCTCCGCCTGGTCTTCTGTTACGAGAGTCTGCGATACGGTGTCGAATACATAATTCCCGATATTGAACGCCGCCTGTACATTCAGACCGCCTGCCGTCCTGTTAAGCAACGCCTTCACACGCACTATGAGTTCCTGCATCTTGAACGGTTTCCTCAGGTAGTCATTCGCCCCAAGTCCAAAGCCGAAGACTAAGTCGTCAACCGAGGAGCGGGCCGTTAGGAAGAGTACAGGCGTTGTTTTGTCCGTATCACGGATACGGCGTACCATTTCAAACCCATCCATTCTCGGCATCATAACGTCCGCAACTATTATATCCGGCCGCCTCTCCCGAAACAGCCTCAACCCTTCCTGTCCGTCGAACGCCTGTATGGTGGAGAAGCCTTCGCCCTCAAGCGTATCGGCAATGATGGACGAAAGCGTCCTTTCATCCTCCGCGAGCAGTACTGCCGGTTTTCCTTTTTGATTCATTTTGCAGGTATTTTAATGATAAATTCAGACCCATTGTGCAGGGAACTTTCAACGCTTACCTCCCCGCCATGCAGTTCGACCATCGTCTTCACGTAAAACAGTCCAAGCCCGTACCCCTTGACATTATACAGGTTGCCCTGAGGGACGCGATAGAACTTATCGAAGACATGCTTAATATTTTCCCTGCTGATGCCGACCCCGTTATCCCTTACCGAAATAATACTGCACCCATTTTCCATGCAGGCCTTAATATGAATTTCTACATGATCCGAAGAAGAGTACTTTATCGCATTATCCACCAAGTTGCCTATTATATTATACAGGTGTGTCGCATCTGCGCAGACGGCAAGGCTTTCGGGCCGGACGAGAATATCGACATCAACATTTTTGCCCGTCTTCATTTTTTGCCTGTTCACAACCCGTACAAATAGCGGACCCAGTTCCGTATCGCTCTTATTAAGTATAATATTTTGTTCCATGCTCATTGATAATATGTTTTCGACCGAATCACGGAGGCATGACAACTGTTCGATACAAATATTAAGGTACTGCCGGCGTTTCTCGCGGCTCTCGCCCTGCCTGAAGTTCAATAAAGCGTCAACAGCCGAGTAGGCCACCGATATGGGCGTCTTCAACTCATGCGTCATATTGTTTGTAAAGTCCTGTTTCATCTCCTCCAAGGTTTTCTGCCTGACTACCGTCCTTATGAAATACCAAAAAGCGTATCCGAGCAAGATAGCCATCAGAAGCGTCGTAATCAAAATGCCCGACATACGCTCCAGAACAGCCCGCGTCATCGGCTCCGTATATACTTCGTAAGCATATCCGTTTTCCGCATCGTATTCATAAAGGTAAGAATCGCCGCTCTTCCCTGCGGTTGACGCTACGGAAGACGCACGTACAGCCCCGGCGTTCATATCCACTATCTCCGAATTATACAGCCGTGTCGATACGCCCTTGTCCCTGAAGCCGGCTACGATAAGGCTGTCTAACAAAGACAGGTCGGGTGGCATGATCGTATCAATGGCGTGATGAACCGTCTGCCTTAGTTCCTTCATCAATTGGCTGAATACGACAATATCCGCTATCGCGCCTCCGCCTGCTTCCATGGAGCCTGCTTCTTCCTTCACGATTGACTTTTCTATCGAAATGGCGATATGCGCACTGTCCGGCGAAGAGGATATTGCCGACAGGCGGCTCTGAAGCTCACCCGCGTCAGCCTCTTCTATGCTCAGGATCATTATCCTGGACGTGTCGTCAACAATTTCTTTATACAGTCCGCTTAAATAAAGCAGGTTGATAATGAATAGCAACGATATTCCCCAGATAATGACAATGAATCTTCTCTTTATTGACCTTATTGAACCCATAACATCGGCTTTTAACGGCAAAAATAATATATCCGCCACACTTCCCGCCACAACCGCCGCCCTTAAATAAGATTAGATAAGACTATATAAGTCTCCGCTAAGGGAGTAATCCGTAACCCCCGCTTACTTTTGCCGGAAATAAAAGATACAAAAAATATGAGAAAGATGAGGACAACATTGTTGATGACAATCTTTGCCGCTGCCGCCTATGTGACGGCCGGCGCGCAGATCAGCGGGAAAGTTACGAACCGGAACGGCGCGCCGGTCGAGTACGCAACTGTCGTACTGCAAACGGTCGACTCGCTGTACATAAACGCTGCCTACACGGATTCGGCGGGACGCTTCGCCTTCGGGGCCGAAATGCCGGCGTATCGCTTGATCGCACAACACTTGACGTATGATACGTATGAAGGCGGCTATCTCAACGAATACGATATTACTATCGAGTTATCGGAAAAGGAAAACGCGCTCGGCGAGGTTGTCGTAAAGGGTGAAAGAACGGTTGTCAAGCTGGTCGACGGACGTATGACTTACGATATGCCGCTACTTCTTTCGGGAGCGACGGCGGGCAGCGCATACGAAGCTATGCTGCGCCTGCCGGGGGTGCGCGAACAGGAGGGTTCGCTCATCCTTGCCGGCGCGGGCGGCGTGACGGTAATTATTAACGGGCAGGCTACATCCATGCCGCATGAGAACCTTATGGCCGCCCTCCGTATGTATCCCGCCGAGATGATACAAAGCGCTGAGATAATGTACAGCGCGCCGCCGCAGTACCATATGCGGGGCGCTGCCATTAACCTTATCCTCAAAGGGGAAGAGGCCGGCCGAAACGGTGGCTTGCAGGGACAGGCGAACGCCGCGTATAAACAAAAACACTTTGCCAACTATGCGGGCGGCTTCTCGCTCCTTATACCGGCTTCCAAGCTGACTGCCGACGTTAACTATGCCTTCAGCCGCGGACACGAGAGGAGTGGCCTTGACTTATATTCCAACCACCTCTACGACGGGACTGTGAACATGATCGAGCAGTCTAACCGCGGGAGCCGTAAGTCCGGCGTACATAACATACGGCTTGGTATGAATTACAGGCTGACGGAGGGCGACCGCTTGAATATCGCCTATACATCGCAGGTGACAGGCGGCCTTGACAACCGTGAATCGTCCGACGGAACCTTCTCGCTGTCCGATACGCATAAGGAAAATAGCTCGCCCACACAGATGCACAATGTCCTGGCTGATTATTCTTCAGGATTCGGACTGAAAACGGGAATCGAATATACGTCGTACAATACGCATACCATCCAACGCTTCTCCGAAAGGATGCCCGGCAAAGAGAATGAGTTCGCAGCCGATGCGAAACAGGAGATCGACCGTTACCGCCTCTTCGCAGACCAGCAACATACGCTTCCCTCCGAACTCACCCTAAGCTACGGCGCACAATATATGTATGCTGCCGACAGGAGTTCCCAAATTTATAACTCTGCGGCAGGCGATATGTCGGGTATGGACATAAGCAGCCGGTTGACGGAACATACGGCGAATATCTACCTCGGAATCGGGAAAAGCCTGGGGAGTAAACTTTCCATGAACGCATCAGTAACGGGCGAATACTACCGGCTTGCGGCTTTTGAAGAATGGACTGCCTTCCCCGCCCTCGAGATAACATACTTTATCGCTCCGTCGAAGATACTCCAACTCTCGTTTTCCTCCGACAAGGTATACCCCGCATACTGGGAAATGCGAGGCGCCGTAAGCTATCTTAACGGATACGGTGAAATACGCGGCAATCCCTTGCTGAGACCTTACCGCGACTATTCGGGACAGCTCAATTACATACTTAACGGTAAATACATCCTGACGGCATTCTATAACTATATGGATGGATACTCGATGCAATTGCCGTATCAGGCGCACGACAGGCCGGCGCTTATCTACAAGACGCTGAACTTCGATTACAAGCAAACTGCGGGTCTAAACCTCATCGCGCCCTTCAGCGCCGGAACCGTACTTAATACGCGGCTCACGCTGTCGGGCTTTTACGACAGGGTGAAAAGTTCGCACTTCCACGACATCTCGTTCGCTAAAGATAATTTCGTCTTCTACGCGCGAACGGACAACACGGTAAGCATATCGTCGAAACCCAACGTCAGCCTTGAGCTTAACGCTGCATATATCTCAAAGAACATACAGGGGCCTGCGGAACTTACATCTTTGTGGAACTTGGACGCGGGGCTTAAGTGGACATTCTTCAACAATATGGCGGAGTTGAGGCTGAAAGGTTCCGACCTCTTCAATAGTTGGACGCCTGATATGATCATGAAATATGACACGCAAAACCTGCGAATGAATCTGATCCCCGACGCAAGGGCCATTACCTTATCCTTCACACTTAAGTTCGGCGGTTATAACAAGACATACGACGAGTTTGACTCCTCCAGGTTTGGAACAAAATGATAAAAATACCCCGCCTGCCCAATGAGCGCATGACGGGGTATCCTTTCTTCCCTGCCGCCTTACTTCCTGTACTTGGCAAGCATGATTACCGCATTGTCTTCCTCGTCTAATCCGGCGGCGATCTCCGCAAGGCGGCCTTTGAGACGGCCTTCCTTGTAGGCTTCGATGAGTTCGAAGGCTTCCAATCGCTTCATAAAGGCGACTTCCTTGCTGTTTACAATCGTGAACATGGGTATTTCGTAAACTAA
>JAIRZN010000058.1 GCA_031267205.1 Tannerellaceae bacterium
AATGCGCTTGAGTACTCGTTGGACGATTATTTTTCCTAATAATTGCCCGTTGAGTACTCATTGGAGCCTTATTTTTCCAAATAAATGCATTTGAGTACTCGTTGGACGATTATTTTTCCTAATAATTGCCCGTTGAGTACTCGATGGAGCTTCATTTTTCCAAATAAATGCACTTGAGCACTCATTGGCCATTTATTTTTTCAAATAATCGTCCGTTGAGTACTCGATGGCCATTTATTTGAGAAAATAATCGTCCGTTGAGTACTCAATGGCCATTTATTTCTTCCAACAATTGCATTTGAGTACTCGATGGCCATTTATTTGGAAAAATAAGGCTCCGTTGAGTACTCAGTGGCCATTTATTTCTTCCAACAATTGCATTTGAGTACTCAGTGGGCAATTATTTTGAAAAATAAAGCTCCAACGAGTACTCAAGTGCGATTATTTTGAAAAATAAAACTCCAACGAGTACTCAACGGGCAATTTTCACAGAAAATAAAACGTCGTTGAGCGCTAAAGAAGCGTTTCCACCAAAAATAAAACGCCGTTGAATAGCCGGAGAGCGTTTCCACCAAAAATAAAACGCCATTAAGCGCTCGATGAACTTTTACATGGAAAATAACGCTCCCGTCCGGCATTTAATGGAGAAATTTAATTTTTGGGAAAATTTCGCAGAAATATATTTGGACGTTTGTGTTATTTGTATACCTTTATGCCCGAAAAAAAAATGTATCCGTAAACAAATTACTAACTTAAATTTTAAATACAATGAAAGCTATTAGTATTCAAGTATCCGTACTGAGACGAATGAGGAATAACGAACACGTGGAATTCTTCGCCAATATTGATGATATTACCGTTAACAATGAGGCCTCCATACCGGAAGTAATGCCGCAGGTAAAAGTGTTGCAAAAGGTCTACAAGGATGAGGACGACATTTATAAGCGCGACGCAAAAGCCATGGAGACGAAATACATCTCAGGCGCCCACCGCAGCCGTCGCGGCGCATTCATGTTGCTCAAACGCAGCATTGATGCGGCCAGGTACAGCGACGAGCCGGAGCACGTGGAGGCGGTAGTGAGGCTCAACGAGGTGTTGCACAATTACCGCAGCATTCCCTCGGCCCCCATGTTTGAAACAAGCGCCCTGATTCGTAATATGCTCGAAGACCTTCGCAAGCAACGTTACGACGAAGCGGTAAAGGTTCTCAAGCTCTCGTCCGATGTCGACAAGCTGGAAGAAAAGAACGAAGAGTTCCGCGCCATCTACGCCGAAAGGACGCACAGCACGGAAGTATCCGAAATCAAGGGAACGATGGGCGGCATACGCCCCAAGGTCGACAGAGCGTTCGTTAACCTTCTCGAAGCCGTCAACACCTACTACACGTTCAACAAACTATCGGGGAAGATCGACCAGGTGAACCCGTATTATAGCGTAATAGTGCTCATAGACGGCTTTATCGAACAAGCCAAGCGCATATACGACCGCCGCACGCCCGGCGCATACACGAGCAAGCCCAACAAACCCGGCGGAAGCGAAGACGAAGACACGGAAACGCCCGTTGACTCGGTTCCCGTGCTGGCCGTATCCAGTCAGGAAATAAAAGGAAGCTGGAGCATGCTGCTCGTCATGGCAGACCAGAAGGCATTTGAAGAAGCCCTCTACCCGGACGCCCTTCACGGCACGCTGGTATTGTCGTCCCCAACGGTGAACGATTACCCCGACTTCCCGATAGAGGAGTTCGAGGTGAAAGGCGGCAGGCCCATCGGCCTCGTAGTAAGCCCTCCGAAGGGCGACCTGACCTTCGACCGCCCGCTGTATAGCATGGGCCTGGCCACCGGCGATGTCATCAAAGACGACAAACTGCTCGCCGTCATCACAGGCATCGAATGGCCCGCCTCGACAGGAGGGCTGAGGGAAGAATGATTCTACTACATATGAGTATATACACGATAGGGGGCAGGCCAGGCGGTCGCCCTCTTTTTTTGCGCCCGAAAACAAGCCGTGAAACAGAAACACTTAACCGCGATTGTTGAAATACCGGTTAAGAACTTGTTAGAATGACGCTGAAAAGTTGTTGAGCGTTTGCGAGGAAATTCTTGCCGACGTAACAGATAAAAGCCGTACGTTTGGCGCACCAATTGACAAGAACAATGGCAGAAGGAACGAAAAATACGAGCAATAGCGCAAGGAGCAAGCAAAAGGTCGTCGTTGTACCCGATACCGGACGGTTACAACCCCAGGCGAGAGAATTGGAAGAAGCAGTTCTCGGCGCCCTGATGCTTGAGAAAGATGCATACTCTATCGTCAGCGAGATACTGAGACCGGAATGTTTTTACGACAAAATCCACGAGATGATCTACTCCGCCGTCGTCGATCTCTCAATAAGTCAGCGACCGGTAGATATGCTGACCGTAACCGAGCAACTCAAGAAACGCGGAGAGCTGGAGGCCGTCGGCGGGCCTTTCTACATATCCCAGCTCACAAGCAAGGTAGCCAGCAGCGCGCACATAGAATATCACGCACGCATCATAGCCCAGAAGCACCTCGCCCGCGAGTTAATATCCTTCACGGCCCAAGTACAGGGCCAAGCTTTTGACGAGACTATCGACGTAGAGGACCTGATGCAGGAAACCGAAGGCAAGCTCTTTGAAATATCCCAGCGTAACGTAAAAAAAGACGTAACACAGATCAATCCTATAATAAAAGAGGCGATCGAACTCCTGAAAAAGGCCGCCGAACAAAAGGAAGGCCTCAGCGGGCTTCATTCCGGCTTCCATCAGTTGGACAAGATAACCTCCGGATGGCAAAACTCCGACCTCATCATCATAGCGGCGCGTCCGGCTATGGGAAAGACCGCCTTCGTCCTGTCTATGGCTAAGAGTATGGCTATGCACCACAACACGCCCGTCGCGCTCTTCTCGCTCGAAATGAGTAACGTCCAACTCGTGAACCGTCTCATAGTAAACGTCACCGAAATCGTCGGCGAGAAGATCAAGAGCGGCCGCTTGGAAAACTACGAGTGGGAACAGTTGGACTTTAAGCTCAAAGACCTCTACGACGCCCCCATATACATCGACGATACGCCGAGCTTGTCGATATTCGAGCTGCGCACAAAGGCCCGCCGCTTAGTACGCGAGCACGGCATCAAATGCATCATAATCGACTACCTGCAACTGATGAACGCCAGCGGCATGAGCTTCGGCAGCCGCGAACAGGAAGTAAGCGCCATCTCCCGCTCGCTGAAGGGCCTTGCAAAAGATTTGAACATACCCATCATAGCCCTGTCGCAGCTCAACCGCGGAGTAGAGAGCCGCCAGGGAGCGGAAGGCAAACGCCCCCAGTTGGCAGACCTCCGCGAATCGGGCGCCATAGAGCAAGACGCCGATATGGTGTGCTTCATACACCGTCCGGAGTACTACAAGATAACGGAAGACGAGCGCGGCAACTCGCTTCTGGGCATTGCCGAGATAATAATCGCCAAGCACCGTAACGGAGCGACGGGCGATGTACGCCTGCGCTTCAAGAGCGAGTACGCCAAGTTTATGAATCTCGATGAAGACGTCGCCGTCCGCGAGTTTACCTCCGGCATGAACGGGCCTGAACAGATGCCCTCTATCGCGCCTGCCGCCGGTATAGATTTCCTGCGTCAGGCGAGCCGTGAAGAGTTTCCGTTCTAAGTACGGGCATACATGATGAGAGCGCCTTCCTGCTATTCGCGTAGGAAGGCGCTCTCGTCGTTTTTGTTCGTCTGCAGGACGTGTTACTTGGTGACGGTCAGGTTGCGGAATTCTATGTCTTTGCCTTCGCTCTGGAGGCCGATGTGGCCGCTCTTAACCTTGTTGGTGCCGGTATTCTGGTATACGCCGTTGATGTATATCGTGAGCGTACCGTCTTTTATGAAGATATTGGCCTCGTTCCATTCGCCGGCGGGCTTTTCGCTCGACGGGTTAGCCTTTTTTACCGAAGGGAAGCCAGGGCGCGGCGTCCCCGGACGTATCTGGAACTCTGCCAGGTCGGAACCTCCGAGCAATACCAGGTCACCGGCGTTACCGGCGGCCAACTGGCATTCGATCCCATTAGGGAACGGCGTCTTAGGGTCTTCTATGAGCAGGAATATTCCGCTGTTGGTAGCCTCGTCCGGCCACCGCCATTCGACGTGCAGCCGGCAGTCGCCGTACTTCTCCGCCGTATACATATATCCCAAAGGACTGCCTGCGATATGTATGACGCCGTTCTGTACATAATATACCCGGTCTGCGGGGACGTTGTTGTCCGCCAGGATGAAGTTCCAGTTCAGGAGATCCTTCCCGTTAAAGAGTTTTTCTGTCTTCTGGGCCATAGCGCCGTTGCCTGCGCAGAAGAGGGCGGTTACTACCGCCGTTAGGATAATGCATCGTTTCATTGGTTTAAATATTTAAGTAATTAATCTATAATGAGCTTGCGGTAACGCATCCGCCGGGGTTCTTCATATCCATGCTGTTTGCGCTTGTAATCTTCGTACTCGGAATACGAGCCTTCGTAGAAGATCACCTCCGAATTACCTTCAAAGGAGAGTATATGCGTGCAGATACGGTCAAGAAACCACCGGTCGTGCGAGATGACTACCGCGCAGCCTGCGAAGTTTTCCAACCCTTCCTCTAAGGCGCGCAGCGTATTCACGTCTATGTCGTTAGTCGGCTCGTCTAAGAGCAGCACGTTTGCCTCAGCCTTGAGGGTGAGGGCGAGATGCAGGCGGTTGCGTTCCCCGCCGGACAGCGTTCCGCAGGGCTTCTCCTGGTCGGCGCCGGCAAAGTTGAACTTCGACAGGTAGGCGCGCGAGTTAGCCTCCTTCCCGCCGATGCGTATGAACTCCTGTCCGCCGGAGACGACCTGGTAGACCGTCTTGGACGGGTCAATATCCTTGTGCGTCTGGTCGGCGTAACCGATGGCGACGGTCTCGCCCACTTCAAACGTCCCCCTGTCTACGGATTCCAGGCCCATGATCATCCTGAAGAGCGTCGTTTTGCCTGCGCCGTTAGGCCCGATAACGCCTACGATACCGTTTGGCGGGAGGATGAAGTCAAGATTATCGAACAATAGCTTTTCGCCGAAGGCCTTCGCTACCTGTTTCGCTTCGATGACTTTGTTACCCAGGCGCGGGCCGTTAGGGATGAAGAGTTCCAGCTTGGCCTCGCGCTCCCGCTGGTCTTCGTTTATCAGTCTTTCATACGAGTTGAGGCGGGCTTTTCCTTTAGCCTGCCTCGCTTTGGGCGCCATGCGTATCCATTCGAGTTCGCGCTCTAAAGTTTTGCGTCGCTTGCCGGCCTGTTTTTCTTCCTGAGCCATGCGTTTGGTTTTCTGTTCGAGCCAGGAGGAGTAGTTTCCCTTCCACGGGATGCCCTCGCCGCGATCTAATTCAAGTATCCATCCGGCCACGTGGTCGAGGAAATAACGATCGTGGGTGATACAGATAACCGTGCCGGCGTATTGCTGCAAGTGCTGCTCCAGCCAGTCGATGGATTCGGCGTCTAAATGGTTTGTAGGTTCGTCGAGCAGCAGTATGTCGGGTTGCTTGAGCAGCAGGCGGCACAGGGCTACGCGGCGACGTTCGCCACCGGATAGCGTGTCCGTGAGACGGTCTTCGGGAGGACACCTGAGAGCGTCCATGGCGCGTTCCAGGCGGCTGTCGAGATTCCATGCGTCCGTAGCGTCTATCTTGTCTTGCAAGGCCGACTGTTTGTTTATGAGCGCTTCCATCTTGCCGGGATCGTCGAGGATATCCGGGTCGCCGAACATTTCGTTGACGCGCTCATATTCCGCAAGCGTATCTACAATATCCCGGACGCCTTCACTGACTGTTTCCTTCACCGTCTTGCCGGCTTCCAACGGCGGGTCTTGTTCGAGGTACCCGACCGAATAACCCGGCGAGAAGACTACGTTTCCCTGATACTCACGCTCGATTCCGGCGATGATCTTAAGCAGCGTAGACTTGCCCGAACCGTTCAGCCCGATTATGCCGATTTTCGCTCCGTAGAAGAACGAGAGGTAGATGTTCTTGAGAACTTGTTTTTGGGGAGGATAAACCTTGCTTACTCCCACCATAGAAAATATAACTTTCCTGTCGTCTGCCATAATTACACTTATTAATTTCTTCGGTATGCAAATGTACATGAAAGTCTCCAAAATGCACGCAGACGGGTGAAAATCTCCGCAGGAGGCGGCCAGGTAGTTAAACAATACTAAAAACGCCGTCTTTGGCGCGGGAAATTATGCTGTATAACATAAAACGCTTATATTTGCACCGTGTTTTTCATGGTATTAGATTTTAAGGTTAACAATGGAGATTGGTTGTCGTGATGACAACCTTTTCTTTTTCCCCCAAGCCTGAAATTAAAAGCGCACGCCCCGTCCGGGGTTCACGATGCGAAAAATACACCGGCAGGGCGCGCAGCGAACGCTTATTCATACTTCTCAATCATTGATACGTCGGCCGTCCCCGTTGAATGAACCGTGATATTGTACGCGATGCCATTAAAGTCGATAAACGAAGGGATAAGACTGCCGTCGGGTTGCCTCCGGTGTATCGACTTGGTAGCCGTGCCCTCATCCTTTTTGGAGGCTTCAATAAATTCGTTGACTAAAGCTTGGTCGTTCACGATATGAACTGATGTGATCATCTTACTCGTTTTACCTGTCGCAGGGTCGAACTCCTTGATGATGGCCATGTCCACCGAGTCGGATTGGCACTTCTCGATAATCGCTTTTACGTTTTCCTGAGCATACAGGCTCTGGGCGAAGGCGGCTGCTATCAGCAGAGCGGCCGTCAATAATACATTACGTGTTCTCATACAATTCTGTTCTTTAAAGTTATTATTCCGTTTCAAATATATGTTTCATCTCCTTCTGCCGCCCTGGTGTGATTTATGTACAAACGCTTCGTTATCTTAACGGTTGGGGGCGTGTATTATTATAAAAGACAAAGGTGTTAGAATCTTTGCTCAAAAGTTGTTGATAACTTTCTCCTCTTTTCTTTGGAGGGCATAAAAAAATCGAACAACTTTGCCCGCGTATCACTGAAACAACAAATATAAAAGTTATGCAATTTACAACACACACACACACACACACACACACACACACACACACACGTGCGCCGGACGCGCGCATAATATACATATAATATACTTCATTTCAAGTATACGGGGCGGTGCGTCTCCTTATGGGAGCGGGCCGCTTTTTTTGCATACACCTGCGGATAGCTGTGGTCGGGCCTTAGGGCGCGGTCACGGCTATCGCTGTTTTATACCCTCGCTTGACAATAACAATAATACTCATAATTAAATTAGAAAGAAGATGAAAAAAAGAATGACTTACAGCCTACTTTGCTTACTACTGTGCGGACTTGCGTTTGGGGGTTGCAACACAAATCCACCGACTGCCGCCACAAGCGGCTTCACCAAAGATGACGTCCTGAACGTCAAATCCCCTCAGGACGACCCGCTCAACGTCCGTATCGTCAAAGACAACCAGCAGGAAAGGGACGAAATCCTTATCAGCTCCTTCCTCAGGTGCGTCGACGTCGCACTCTCATACGTCAAACGTTGCCCACATAGGAACAACGAGTATAATTTCCTTGACGAGACCTACTTCAGGAGCAAGGAGCCGGTATTCCTTGTGCACAAGAAGCATACAAGCGTGGACTATAAATACAAAAAAGTCCGGGAATACGACCGCTTTACAGGCACAGGATACGATATATACAAGTCGCAACCCATATACAGGAGCAGCTACCAGGAGGGCTTTATCCCCAAAACGGAATTTTCGGCTTACAGATCCGACGAGTCGCACGGACGGGTAAGCTACGAGGAAGTACTAAGGAATTTCTTCACCGGGGAATACTACGGCAAGCCCTACGTACCGGATATGCAGAACAATCGTAACGCCACCGAATACATATATAGTATGTTCCTCAAACTTTATCACATCGACGACTTCGTAAACTCGGAATACAACATCAACCCGTCCTTCGGCTTCGGTACGATTTGGAAACAGCACAGCAACGGCGCCATATACTACCTCCCGCTGAACGAAATACGTGACGCCTACTCGTCCTACAAGGATACGCCGCCGAACGTCGACCTGACCAAGTTCGCCGATCACATGAAAAAACAAAGCTGGGACGCCAAAAGGCCGATAATGCACTATTACCTCTATATCAAATCCACCGAAGTAGATATGGAGTCCAAATACAAGACAATGCAATAAATAATCTTCATCGGCGTCGGCAATATCCCCATCCGCCCTCACCCGTAGCCGCGGGCAGGCGGGGGGATATATGCCCGTCCGAAGCCGGTAAGTCACTAACAACAACACAATAATATATAGATGAAACAACTAATCGTACTAATCCTTTTACTCTTCACCGCCCTCACGGCAAAGGCGCAATCCAAAATCGCAATCTTCGACCCCAGCGGGAGATTCCTAAGCGCGACTACAATTAACACTATCACAGGAGAAATCAGCCGCATCGTAGTAAATAACAGCAGGTTCAGACTGCTTGAGCGCGAAGCGATGGATGTTGTTCTCAAGGAACACAAATTCCAGGCCACATACACCGATCCTAACGAAGCTGTAAAAGCCGGCCGGACGTTAGGGGCCGATTATGTCTGCATCATTAAAGTTGTCGATGAGAGGGAACAATATTTTATCGAATGCAGGCTTGTCGACGTCGAGACGAATGAAGTCGTAATACAAGGGATTGGAATGGCTGCATCGAGATCAGTAGCCGACATAAGATTGGGTGTAGGGGAAGCCGCCATCGGTCTTGCTTCGGGAGAAACAGCGAGGGCGATAAGGAGTGAAGTAAGCGAAAGGAAGAAACAAATGGCCCAAAACTCCGGCCATAGACAGAGATTAGACCGAGAACAACGCAAGGCCGAGCTTCGCGAAGCTCTATCCTCCTGGTACAACCACACCTCCTACGGCATTGGTAACGGAATTACCTACGGGAAAATCGCAGGCGTAGGATTGGCGGGACGTTACGGCGGCCTATTCGGTTTCGGCTTCGAGGCGGGAGCAGGCGTCGGCTTAGCTCACGATCATCCATACCTGAGTTATTCCGCCGGCCTGAGGATGTATCTCTACAAGGCCTTATATATTTCGCTCAACTACGGAGTAATCGGCCTGAAGAACAATTTTCCGGCAGAGGAGGAGGTAAGATTCGTAGTGGGAGGACCGAATATCATTTACGGCCCATCACTTCTGGGAGGATTTCACGTAAGACTCACCGACGAGGCGGTTATGACACTATCCGGAGGAATTTCGTTCGGCGAGCAAGGATTCAAGGACATAAAGAACGTAAAAGACATATTCCAAAGCCATCACCTGCGCCCGGCATGGAATATAGCATTCAGCAGAACCATAGTGTTACCGGATTATTAAGCCCGCGCGGCGGGAAATGTAGGGGCGTCCCTCGTGGGCGCCCTCTTCGTTTTGGCGCATGAATATGCATAATCAGGGCGTGCCACCGCTGGCGCGGGCTTGTAGCCCGTGCCGATAGCTTGGTTGCGCACCCTACCTATGTCTTTTCCTCGCGATGGGCACGGGCTGCAAGCCCGCGCCGGCGGGATTTCTGAAAAATGTTCTTTAACCAATGGACTGCTTTTGGGGCTTTCTGAATAATGTTCTTTAACCAATGGAGTGCTTTTGGAGCTTTCTGAAAAATGTTCTTTAACCAACGGACTGCTTTTGGTTAAATCTGAAAAATGTTCTTTAACCAATGGACTGCTTTTGGTACTTTCTGAAAAATGTTCTTTAACCAACGGACTGCTTTTGGTTAATTCTGAAAAATGTTCTTTAACCAATCTTTTGCTTTTGGTACTTTCTGAAAAATGTTCTTTAACCAATCGATTGCTTTTGGGGTTTTCTGAAAGATTAACTTCTTCCGGAATGTGGCTTTGGGGGGATTATTTTTTTGGATAAGCAAAAAAAAACGACAAAATTGAATAAGGGAATGAATTAATTTTTATCTTCGCACTTATTATAAACCTAATTAAATTTTTATTCTCATGAAAAGTATTAAGAATTACTCCCGCATGGTTCATTTATTCAAGAACAGTGAGCACTATGATTTTCACAAGTATGTGTCCGACCATACGCTGCCGCGTATTAGCCTTATCCCTGAATCCAAGCCCTCTTGGATGGTGTTCCACAGCCTGTTTGAAAAGGAGGATATTATCTTCAAGAGAAGCTCCAAGTCGGCTGAAACTAAATATATCAACGACGAGAACCAGAAGAGGCACGGCGCGTTTAGTACTATACGCCGCAAGGTGTCGGCGGGCGAAATAAGTTTTGATCCGGTGGAAAAAGCGGCTTCGATACTGCTGACTGAAGTCTTGGACAACTACAAAGGCATCAGCACGGCGTCGATGGTGGATGCAAGCGCGCTTATCGTGAATATGCTTCAGGACTTGGGAAAAGAACGCTACTCCAAGGCTGTCGGCGCGCTCGACCTCACCGCCGCGGTAAGCGCCCTCGAAGAAGCTAACGACGTGTTCAGGGCTTTGTACGAAGAACGCTTCCAGAACCTTGAAACAATCGAAACGCAGGGCACGATGAAGGAGATACGCGTACAGGTAGACAAATCTTTTAAACTATTCACGCAAAGCGTCGACGCGGTTTACGCAGCAGCTAAACTGTCCGGCAAGGAGGCTCCCGAAGCGGAAGAAATAATCGACTACATCAACGGCGCCATCGACCAGTACGAACGTGTCCTGGCACACCGTGGCCATGCCTTCGCAGGGAAGAAACCGGAAGGCGACGAGCCTGAAATGCCCGTGCCGGGAACTCCTACGCTCGCGGTATCCGCCCAGGAGATAGTCGACGACTACACAATGCTGCTCACAATGGCCGACAGGGCTATGTTTGAACTAATGATTTACCCGGAAGCCAAAGGCGGCAAGATCATCCTCTCGGCCGATGATGTTCACGACTACTACAACGAGTTCCCCGTAAAGGACTTCGATGTAGTCGACGGCCTGCCCGCAGGCTTGCTCGTCTCCCCGCCCGACGCAGGCTTCAAATTCAACAAGCCTATGTACAGCCTCGGCCCGTGCCACGCCGAACTCTTCAAGGACGACGCGCTTCTGGCCGTGCTCACCGGCGTCGAATGGCCCGGCTCATACAGCAACTGATAATCACACGCCCGCATAGCCGTCCGCAAGCAATGAAAAACATAGAAAAGAGCTACTACGCCCACCAGCACGAACATGAAAAAACCCGCCGCGAGAAGGAGGACATGCTTCGCGCCCTCAAGCAAATACACGAGCCCCTGAACGGGCAAGCGGGCAGCCGCCGGGAAAGGTTCGGCCCGCTCGCCCCTATGTTTGCCCGCGATAACACATGGCTGACCATAGGCGACCATTACGGCGAGGAAGCCCACTGGATTTCCTCCCGCTGCAAGGACGTCACGGCAGCGGATATAAACATTGATTTCCTCCAGCTCGCCCACCAGGAAGGGTACATAACGAAATGGTCTCACCAGAATGCGGAAAAGATGACTTTTGAAGATGATTCTTTCGATTATGTACTCTGCCGCGAATCCTACCACCATTTCCCGCGGCCGTACATAGCCGTCTACGAGATGCTCCGCTGCGCGAAAAAGGGCGTCGTGATAAGCGAGCCGCTCGACCCGCTTTCCAGGACGTCCCCGCTGCTCGCCCTCTGCAACATTCTCGATACAAAACGTAACCCGTTGAGGAGCGCGGGCGTGTGGAAAAACCGTTTTTCGTTTGAGACGGTAGGCAACTACGTATATAAAGTATCCCCCCGCGAGTTTGAGAAGCTCGCCATGGGCATCGGACTGCCCGCCGTCGCCTTCCATTATACCGGCGCCTCTTACGACCTCAGCGCGCGCCAGGGCAGCCTCGCGATGCGTATATTTAAACCTTTCTCAAGGCTTGGGCTTGATATAAATCAACTGCTCACATCTGTTTTATTCAAGGAAAAGCCGGACGAGGCGACCGTCCGGCTTCTAAGAAAGGCCGGGTACTACTACTACGAGTTGCCCGAAAACCCTTACCTCTGAGAAATTCCCTCTCTCCTACCCTATCCGTACAGCGCCCTTGTCGGCCGACGATACCATGCGGGCGTATGCGCGCAAGGCCTTGCCTACGGTACGCTGCCTGTCGGGCGTGAAAGCGTCGGCTCCGCGGCCCTCCTCCCCTTTCCTGCGTTCTGCAATGACAGCGTCGCTCAGCTCGACGCTTATGCTGCGCGCCGGGATGTCAATCCCTATAATATCGCCGTCGCGCACAAGTCCTATCGTTCCACCCGCCGCCGCTTCGGGCGAGACGTGCCCTATCGAGAGGCCGGACGTGCCGCCGCTGAACCGTCCGTCGGTGACAAGCGCGCAGGCCTTCCCCAGGTGACGGCTTTTGATGTAGGACGTAGGATAAAGCATCTCCTGCATACCCGGTCCGCCGCGCGGCCCTTCGTAAACTATGACGACCACGTCGCCGGCGGAAACCGTGCCGTCGAGTATACCCTCGCAAGCGGCGTCCTGGGAGTGAAAAACTTTAGCAGGCCCTGCGAAACGCAGCAAGCCCTCGTCGACGCCGGCCGTTTTCACCACGCATCCATCCTGCGCGATATTCCCATACAATACAGCCAGCCCCCCATCCTTCACGTAGGCATGCGCCACATCGCGGACACAGCCGCTGGAACGGTCGGTATCCAATTCCCCATAATAGACTTCCTGCGAACCCATCGCCAGGTTGAACCCCCCAGCCGGTGCGCTGCCGTAAAAGCGCAGGATGTCAGGCGTTGCAAGATGCGAAGTTATGCCGTACTTCACGGTCAATTCGGTCATATCGAGTCCGTCGACCCTCACGGTAGCCCCGTCGATAAGTCCGCTTCGCAAAAGCTCGTGCAGTATAGCGACGACGCCACCTGCACGATGCACGTCCTGCATATGGTAAAGCGGCGTATTAGGCGCAACTTTACAAAGGACGGGGATACGGCGCGAGAGGCCGTCTATATCCTTCATTGAGAAGTCCGCCTCCGCCTCCTGCGCCACTGCAAGCAGGTGAAGCACCGTATTAGTCGAGCCGCCCATAGCAATATCGAGCGCCATGGCGTTAAGGAAAGCGCTGCGCGTCGCTATACTGCGCGGCAAGACCGATTCATCCCCGTCGCGATAGTATTTATAAGCATTTTCGACGATCAAACGGGCCGCTTTCATAAACAACTCCATCCTATTGACGTGAGTGGCGACGATAGTACCGTTACCAGGCAGTGCGAGGCCGATAGCCTCCGTGAGGCAGTTCATTGAATTTGCAGTAAACATCCCCGAACAACTGCCGCAGCCCGGACAAGCTGCACCCTCGACGCGCGCCACCTCTTCGTCGCTTACCGATTGATCGGCCGATATGATCATAGCGTCGATAAGATCAAGACGACGTTCACCCAGTTCGCCCGCTTCCATCGGCCCTCCCGAAACAAATACGGCAGGGATGTTAAGCCTCATCGCCGCGATGAGCATACCCGGCGTTATCTTGTCGCAATTGCTTATGCATATCATTGCGTCTGCACAATGAGCGTTGACCATATACTCGACGCTGTCTGCAATAAGTTCGCGCGAGGGGAGTGAATAAAGCATCCCTTCATGCCCCATGGCTATGCCATCGTCTATGGCTATGGTGTTAAACTCGGCTGCGAAACATCCAAGCTTCTCGATTTCGGACTTTACCTTTTGTCCTATCCCGTGCAAGTGCGCATGTCCGGGCACGAACTGCGTGAAGGAATTGACGATGGCAATGATTGGGCGTCCCATCTGGTCTGCGCTCATACCGTTAGCCCTCCATAGGGCCCTTGCGCCGGCCATTCTCCGGCCCTGGGTAGTGACGGAGCTTCTTAATTCATTTTTCATATATCACGTTTCAGTTGAGTATAGTAATGCGGGAGTAACATCTCCAAGCCGGCCTCCTGGGCGAGCTCGTGTATACGTTGGTTAAGGTCGGAGTACGTCTTTTGGAGACTGTCTACATCTTTCACGTAGGCGTTAATCTGGTAGATGGGGTAAGCTTCGGCAAGGGCCGTTTCGAGGACGAACGGCTTGGGCTGCTGCCGTATGCTATGCACCTCTTTAGTCGCCTCTATGAGCAGTTTGCACACCTGTTGCCGCGGCACATCGTATCCGAAGCCCACGTCTATATGTATAATAAGTCCGTAGGCCCTTGCCGAGGCGCTGAAATTAGTCGTATGCGTCGACATGATGAAGGAGTTGGGGATAGTGACAATTTCATTCTTGGGCGTCCGCAGTCGCGTGACGAAAGGCGTCTTTTCAATAACGTGCCCCTCGGTATCATTGAGCCTGATTCGGTCGCCAACCCTGAAGGGACGCATATAAGTTATCACAAAACCCGCGATTATATTGCCTATGACAGTCGTCGAGCCGAGCGAAACAATAAGACCGACGAAGACGGATATACCTTTGAAGATGTCCGAGTCCGACCCCGGCAAGTATTGGTATATCATGGCCACCATGAACGCATAAAGCAGGAAGCGGATGATGTTGAAGGTCGGTTGCGCCCAATCAGGATAGAAGCCCGCGAGCTTCAGCTTGCCGCTCTCTATTTCGCCTGTGATATAACGTATGCCCTTTATGGCGTAATGCACGCAGAGGTATATGATAACGATGACAAAGAGGTTAGGTATATAGTCAACAACGGAGCGGAAGATCATCTTCACCGGCTCCGACACATATTTAAAGAGCGTAACGGCGATGGGCTTCGTCTGCGGAAAGATAGAGAACATCACAGGTACGCTGATGAGCAATTGTATCAGTATAAGCGTCCACTTGAGGATTTTCGAGAGGAAGAGTATCACGATACTCTGCTGCCGCGTGTTCATAAGCTCGTAGTCGCGGACGACAATAGGCTTCAGCTTCGTCTGCCTGAGGAGGATTATTCTGCGGCGGAGCTTGCGGAAGGCATAGTTCGTCAGGAATATCAGTGCAATCTGCACCGCCAGGACAAGGGCGAAGAAGCCGGCGTCTTTGGCCATTAATAAGACAAGTTTGTTCATAGGAGTATGGATTGTAAATTATATACTCGCAAAAATAGTCTTTTTGGAACACATCCCAAATGTGTCCCGATTTGTTTACCTTTGGCGCATCCATAGGGAATCTTCTTAAATTACATAAATTATGATTCGCGTACCGGCCTTTACTTGCCTTCAGTGGGGGATCTTCCTCGTTGGCGGCTGTTTGTTCTTTGAGCTTAACTATCGTTATTGGTATATGTTTATGGAACAATACAGCATCTTCCTCTATGCGGGGGAATATTTCCGTGATTTATCGGTGCAGCCTGGGGGGATGAGCCAGTATTTGTCGGCATTCGTCATGCAATGCTTCCATTTGCCCTTTGCGGCGCCTGTTTGCGTCACCCTGCTGCTTGGGTTGATGACGTCGGCCATGCTTTTTATTGTCCGCAGGAGTTCTTTGGCAAGTTCTCCTTATGCAAGATTGCTGTGCTTCGTTCCCGCCTTCCTGTTCTTTGTGTATCCTGTCGAATCGGTGGCGCCTGTGACGGCGGCCGTACTTGGGCTATCGGCGACGGCGGCTTATTCGTGCATCGGGAACAGATGGATTAGGGCGGCGGCGGGCTTTGCGTTCGTAACTATACTTTACCCATTAGCTGCGCCGGCGCATTTCGTGGCTGCGGCAGGTATGCTGGCCTACGAATGTATACCTGCGTGCGGGGCTAAGGCGGAGTTCGGCCTCAGGCGGATACTGTTGGCCCTGGCGATTGTTGCATGGGCCGCCCTGCTGCCTCTGTTGGCGATGCGGACGGTGTACGTTGCTCCCATGCGTGAAATTTTCATCGGTAAACATCTTTTTCATCCCGAATATCCCCTGCCGGCATCGTTTTGGTATATCGCACTCTCCTTCCCCGCCGTGTGGACGGCGTTGGTTATTATGTCGCGAAAGCGCGCGGCCGCACCCGCCAAGTCGTCTAAGCAGAGGCTTATCACGCTCGCGGTAATGGCGGTCGCCGCGCTTCTTGCAATTATCTACGGAGGGCATCCGCTTGAGCAGGCGTACATGTACGACAGCTTGGCCCGCGAGGGACGGTGGGAAGCTATCGCCGCCCACGCATCCACGCAT
>JAIRZN010000096.1 GCA_031267205.1 Tannerellaceae bacterium
CCATAGTTGAAATCATAGTCAAGGAACATGCAGAGGTGAAATACTCCACCGTGCAAAACTGGTACCCCGGAGACAGGGAAGGAAAAGGCGGAATTTATAATTTCGTCACCAAACGTGGATTATGCAAAGGCAGAGGCAGCAAAATATCATGGACACAGGTAGAGACAGGCTCCGCCATAACATGGAAATACCCAAGCTGCATACTATCCGGAGATGATTCCGTGGGAGAATTTTACTCGGTAGCCGTAACAAACAACCGGCAGCAAGCCGATACGGGAACGAAGATGATACATCTCGGACGCAACACCAAGAGCCTGATAGTCTCGAAAGGTATATCCGCCGGATTCAGCCAAAACAGCTACCGGGGATTAGTGAAAGTCTCCCCCCACGCGGAAGGAGCGCGCAACCATAGCCAATGCGACAGCCTCCTGCTCAGCTCAACCTGCGGTGCGCATACCTTCCCATACGCCGACGTGCAAAACGAAACCGCTATCATCGAACACGAAGCAACAACCAGCAAAATAAGCGAAGAACAACTCTTTTATTGCAACCAGCGAGGAATATCGACGGAGGAAGCTGTCGGACTGATCGTGAACGGGTATGCAAAAGAGGTAATGAACAAACTCCCCATGGAATTTGCGGTGGAAGCTCAAAAACTTCTCGCCATTTCATTGGAAGGAAGCGTAGGATGAAAATAAAACAACGTAAACAATGTTAGATATAAAAAATTTACACGCTGCTGTCAACGGCAAGGAGATATTAAAAGGCATAAACCTCTCCGTCGGGAAAGGTGAAGTTCACGCCATCATGGGTCCCAACGGCTCAGGGAAAAGCACTTTAAGCAGCGTATTAGTAGGCAACCCTGCCTTTGAAGTGACAAAAGGAGAAGTCGTTTACGAAGGGAAAAACCTGCTGGAACTATCGCCCGAAGACCGTAGCCGCGAAGGTATATTCCTTAGTTTCCAGTATCCTGTGGAGATACCGGGAGTCAGTATGGTCAACTTCATGCGCGCCGCCGTAAACGAACACCGGCGATACAAAAGACTTGAACCCCTGACCGCCGGCGATTTCTTGAAACTGATGCGCGAAAAGAGAGACATTGTCGAACTCGACAATAAGCTGGCGGGACGTAGCGTGAACGAAGGCTTTTCCGGCGGCGAGAAGAAACGCAACGAAATCTTTCAGATGGCCATGCTGGAACCCAAACTCGCCATCCTGGACGAAACCGACAGCGGCTTGGACATCGACGCCCTGCGAATCGTCGCCGGAGGAGTAAACAAACTGAAAACAAGCGAAAACGCTACCATAGTCATAACCCATTACCAACGCTTGTTGGAATATATCAAGCCGGACGCCGTACATGTATTATACCAAGGACGAATCATCAGGACGGCAGGCCCCGAACTTGCTCTCGAACTTGAAGAAAAAGGCTACGACTGGCTCAAAACGACAGAATAAATGAAACCGGAACAGCAGTACATAGACCTCTTCGCAAAATATGAAAACCTCATCCGGCAATACTCCCCTGAGGTAATGAACCGATCTCGCACACAAGCATTGGAGAGTTTCAAACGTCAAGGCTTCCCCGCAGGGAAAAGCGAAGATTATAAATATACAAACGTGGCGCAAGCCTTTGCCCCGGACTACGGACTTAACCTCAAACGGCTCAATATTCCGGTGAATCCGTACAACGTCTTTCATTGCGACGTGCCGCGCCTGAACACCCTGCCGTACTTCGTTGTAAACGATTCCTTTTACGACGGAAAGCAACTTGAAGCCGGCCTCCCCGAAGGCGTATACGCCGGAGGACTAAAAAACTTCGCCGAACGCCATCCCCAAATAGCCGGACGCTATTACGGCAAAGCTGCCCAAATAGACAAAGGTGGAGTAATCGCCCTCAACGCCATGTTGGCCCAAGACGGCTTCGTGCTCTACGTGCCGGAAAACGTCGTCGTCGACCGACCCATACAATTGGTTCATATCTTTCGCAGCTATGTGGACACAATGGCCAATCGTCGAATACTGGTCATCATGGAACCGCGTTCTCAGGCAAAACTCTTGATTTGTGACCATAGCATTGATAATGTCCGCTTCCTGTCGACCGAAGTTGTGGAAATCTTTGCCGGCGAAGGCGCCGGTTTCGACTATTACGACCTGGAAGAAAGCGACGTCACCACCACCCGCTTCGCCTCCATCCACATCATCCAGGAAGCCTTCAGCAATGTACTGGCCAACACCATAACCCTGAACAACGGATTGACACGCAACAACTATCATATCGAGCTGAACGGCGAATACGCCCAATCCACCCTCTGCGGAATGGCCATACTTGACAGTGAGCAACAAGTGGACACCTACACTCACATCACTCACGCCGCCGCCAACTGCACCAGCAACGAACTCTTCAAAAATTTCCTCAACGACCGCTCGACAGGTATCTTCAGCGGACGAATCTTGGTCGGGGAAGGCGCCCGAAAGACGGTAGCCTACCAAACTAACCGCAATCTTTGCGCCACCCGCGACGCACGCATGTACAGCAAGCCGCAGCTCGAAATATACGCCGACGACGTGAAATGCTCGCACGGCATGACAACCGGACAGTTAGACCAAAACGCCCTCTTTTATCTCCGCAGCCGCGGCATCCCCGCAGCCGAAGCCCTCACAATGTTAAGCATAGCATTCACCGCCGACATAGTAGACAATGTACGCCTTGACGGACTAAAAGACCGACTGCGCAACCTTATAGAAAAACGATTCCGAGGCGAATTAGCCTCATGCGGCGAAATTTTGTGAGATAGGGTTCGCCCTCATGTATATGCTTGCGGCTATCTCCGGCACGGGATTTGGAACTATTGCCTTATTTGAGTAATTTCGGCCTGTGTTTTTGAAAAGATGAGTATTGTTATGCAAGAGCCACAGTTCTTAATTGGTCTGAAAGAGGGAAATACCGATGTTTTCTCGTCTCTGTTCAGGACATATTACAAAGACCTCGTTTTGTTTGGAAGCGCCTATATACCGGACAGGGCGATATGCGAAGATATTGTGCAGTCTGTTTTCCTCAAACTGTGGGACGACCGCAAAATGATCGAAATAACTGCATCCCTCAAGTCGTATCTCCTCACAGCGGTGAAGAATAGTTGTCTGGATGAAATTCGCCACCGAAGTATTGTGCAGGAACATGAATCGTACGCCCTTAGGTTTCAACTGCGCAACGATATAGATACCGAAAACTATGTGCTGTATTCCGATTTGCACAGCCATCTGATGAAAGCTCTCGCCGGATTACCGGACAGATATAGGGAAGCCTTCGTGATGAATCGCTTCGAGGGATTGAAATACAAGGAAATCGCAGGCAGGTTGAATGTCTCGGAACGCACAATCGAGGTGCGTATAGGGAAAGCGCTGCTGTTGCTACGCCGATACCTGAAAGATTTTATCGGCCTGCTGTTCCTCATGTTTTCATTTGGTTAAACAATGTTACGGTCAGTGTGGAAACACCCTTACCAACCGTCATAATAACAAATTATATAATAATGCATACAAAGAAACGGCAGCAATTGCAAAACATATGGGACGTAGCGGGCGCACCCTTCGGCCCCGAAGATATAGACATGGAAAAAGCCTACGAGCGTGTGATGAGCCGCGTGAAAGGCCGTAAATGGTATCAATCCCCCCCAGCCCTCTACTTGCAGAGGGCCGCAGCTATACTGCTCTTACCTCTGACGCTTGGGCTTATTTACCTGCTGGTAAATAGGAGCGGAAAAGAAAGCGGCGGCGGGCAAATTGTATATATGGAAGTCACGACACCCTTCGGTATGCACAGCCGGATGAATCTGCCGGACGGTTCCGCCGTATGGCTCAACGCAGGCAGTATGCTGAAGTATCCGGCTGTGTTTACGCCGGGAGCAAGGCGCATATACCTGTCGGGGGAGGCATACTTTAAGGTCGAGTCCGACGTAGACAATCCTTTTATTGTGGAGACCGAAAACCTCACGGTCGAGGCCACCGGAACAGCCTTTAATGTCGAAGCCTATGTTGCGGATTCGATGACGTCTGTCACTATGGTCGAAGGAAAAGCGACCGTCGGCATCGGCATCGCCCGTCCACTCTCGATCAAGCCCGGCGAACGGATAGAGTATAACCTCAGCAAAGGCGATTATGAAATAAAACTGACCGACGCCTATAAATGGTACGCCTGGAAGGACGGCAAGATAGTGTTCCGCGACGATCCTCTGGAGTATGTTTTCAAGAAAATAGGGCAAACATTCAACGTAGAAATAATCATGAAAGACACCTCCATAGGACGGCATCCGTACAGGGCCACCTTTGAAGGCGAGTCGTTAGACGAGATATTACGCCTGCTGCGCATGACGGCCCCTATCCGGTACAAGTATTTCGACCGCAAAAAAAACACAGACGAACATTATATGAAACAGCGCATAGAAGTCTATCGCGATTGACTCGGCATTCCGCCGCCGAAAGTCGAATCCGAATGTCCCCAAGCCCCCGACAACTTCGGCGGGGCAAATTTATCCC
>JAIRZN010000106.1 GCA_031267205.1 Tannerellaceae bacterium
GAGAAGCGCCCTTTCTTTCTCGAAGGCAAGCATATACTTGACTTTGCATCGGGCAGCGACATGATGTTTTACACCCGCCGCATTGGTGCGGCTCCTTCGCTTACGCCGTCGGTGGATAATGTGACGAGTTTTGCCGAGTCGAAGCCTAACGTTCCTATTATCGGTGCCCTTAAGTTGACGGGAACGAGCCGCAGCGGGCTTACGCTGGGACTGATAGAAGGCGTCACGGCGAGGTCTACGGCGTCGGTAAGCCGCGACGGTCGGCAAACGCCGGAGGTGGTAGAGCCGGCGGCGAGTTATACGGTCGGCCGCGTACAAAAGAACTGGAAGGGGAACCGTCTGCTGGGCGGGATGCTGACATACGTGAACCGCGCGCTTGGGCAGGGCGGCGAAGACTTCTTGGTGCGCAACGCCTTTACTGCCGGGGTAGACTTCACGCAGTATTTCAGCAACCGCCTATATTATGTCGACATGAAGGGGATGCTTAGCACGCTTAGCGGTAGCCGTGAGGCCATACTGCGCCTGCAGACGAACCCGGTGCATTATTACCAGCGCCTGTCGGCCTCCGGTTATCTCGGCGTGGATACAGAGGCTACTTCGCTGAGCGGGACGGGGGGTTATGTGAAAGCCGGGCGGAAGGGCAATTCGCGGTGGTCGTTTGCGGAGACCTTCAGTTGGGCGTCGCCGGGCTTCGACCTTAATGCGATTGGCTACCTTAAGCAGGCTGACGCGATGGCGTCGAACACTGAGCTTGAGTTTCGCGAGACGAACGTATGGGGGCCTTTTCGCTCGAACACGCTAACGCTCACGCACCTTAACCAGTGGGATTTTGCCGGTCGTCCGTTCCTGAGCACGCTCAATATGGGATGGAAAACGATGCTCCTCAACCGCCTTGAGTGGACGCTGTCGGGCAGTTACGGTTGGAATTATGTCGACACACGCAAGCTGCGCGGCGGAGGCGACCTGCGCTACGACCCATACTTCCGCACTACGGCCGCCTTCAATACCGACAAGGCCAAGGCGCTCACCTTTACGATGAATTACATCAACGAGTACAACACGAACGAGATCAACAAGGTGCATACCCTCAGGCCCGCCCTTGCCCTCAGGATGGGCAATCATTTGCACCTGACGGGTGAGTTTACTTATACTTACAACGTGGATAATACGCAGTACGTGTCGACGATAGCGACGGGCGGTAATCCTCTATATCTAATGGGACGGATGGAGCAGCAGACTTACGGTTTGACTATGAGGCTCCAGCTTAACCTCACGCCTGACGTTTCGATACAGTTCTACGGCTCGCCCTTCACCTCCGCCGCGCGTTACGGCGACTTCAAGAAGGCCCTCGACACCCGCGCCTCAGTGCGTAGCGAACGCTTCTCCGCGTATCTGCCTTCGGAAATAACCCGTGGCGAGGGGACGTATGCGGTAAGCGGTCGCGGCGATGAGTTCGCCTTCCGCGACCCTGACTTCAGCTTCAATGAATTCCGCTCCAACTTAGTCGCCCGCTGGGAATACCGTCCCGGCTCGACGATATACTTCGTCTGGGAACACCGGATGTCGGAGCGGGCGGAGCAGTACCTGTCCGGCTGGGGCGGCAACTTGGACAATATGTTCTCGCAGCCCTCGACTAATACCTTTATGTTGAAGATTAACTACTGGTTCAACTTGTAACAGGAGATTACAGTACCCGCTTCACAGTCTTTACGGCCACCCACCGATTCTTTTCCGCGTGCACGAGCGGCGACAGGCCGCATTCGATGCACACATTCTCGACAAGCGGCATGTCTGCGGCGAAGAAGCCGCTCATGATTAGCAACGCGCCCGGCTTCATACAGTCGGCGTAGCGTGGTATGTCCCGCAGCAGGATGTTACGGTTAATGTTGGCCATTACGATGTCGAAGGCGGCATCGTTGGGGATACGCTCTGCGCCGCCGTGTATCAAGGCTATGCCTTGGGCGTTGTTAAGGTTTATGTTCAGGAGGGCGTTGTTGCAAGCCCACTCGTCGATGTCGATAGCGACAACCCTCGCGGCGCCCATCTTTGTGGCGAGGATAGCCAGGATGGCCGTGCCGCATCCCATGTCGAGGACGGTCTTGCCGGCGAAGTCCGTCCCCAGCGCCTGTTCGATCATAAGGGCGGTAGTTTCATGGTTGCCCGTTCCGAAGGCCATTTTGGGGTCGATAATGATGTCGTAAGCGTATCCGGCGGCATCCACCGTGTGAAAAGGTGCGTGTATGATACAATCGAGGCCGAAGCATACCGGCCGGAAGTAGTTCTTCTCCCACTCCTCGTTCCAGTCCCTGACCTCGATCGGTCTTGATGAAAAGCATATGTTAACTCCCTCAAGCGGGAAGGAATACAAGGCCCGTAGCATGCGCGGCTCGTCGCGCTCCTTTTCCGGTATGTATCCCATCAGTTTGTCGTCCTCCTCGACGAAGCTCTCGAAGCCCGCGTCGCCAAGCACGGCACAGAGTATGTCGTTAACGGTTTGCGGGTCGATGTCGGCGGTATGCCTGAAGGTGTATTCGTAATAATTCATTGTCCGGACAGCGTCTCCTTTATCTTGAGGAAGGGTATGACGAAGAACACCGGGATACTTGCAAGTATGACCCAGACGAAGAACGACGGGTATCCGATCAGTTCCTGTATCCTTCCCGAAACCATACCCGGCAGCATCATGCCCAGAGCCATGAAGCCCGTACATATGGCATAGTGCGAGGTCTTGTAAGCCCCGTCGGAGAATAGCATCAGGTACATAGTGTAAGCAGTGAAGCCGAAGCCGTAACCGAACTGTTCGAAGCCGACGCAAGCGTTTATGACAAGCAGGTTATCCGGCAAGGCGTAAGCCATGTACAGGTAAGCCAAATTGGGAATGAATAGCGACAGCGTCATCGGCCATATCCAGCGTTTCAGTCCACCCGCCCGCGAGATAGCTATGCCTCCGAGTATGCCACCCAACATAAGCGAAATAACGCCAACCGTCCCGTAAGCAAATCCCACTTCGGCAGTAGAGAGAGCGAGGCCCCCATCCTCCCTGCCGTCTAAAAGGAACGGCGAGGCCAGCTTGAGCAACTGCGATTCGCCCAGGCGGAAGGTAAGCATGAAGAGTAGCGCCGGTACGATGCCCTTCTTGCGGAAGAAATCGCCGAACGTTTTCCCGAAATCCATAACTATGCGTCCCGGCGTGACGCCGCTCCGTTGCCTGTCCTCCGCCGGTAGCGGGAGAATGAACCTGTGCCAGGCGAAAGCTGCGACAAAGATACCCGCCAGGACAAGAAACACAATGCTCCACGAATAAGCCACCTTCCCGGTGTACGTCTCAAGGAATCCGGCGAGCATAACCAGCAACCCCTGCCCCGTAACCATCGCTATGCGGTAAAAGATATTGCGTATCCCGATGTAAAAGGCCTGTTGCTTCTCCGGCAGCCCAAGCATATAGAAGCCGTCGGCCGCAATATCGTGCGTAGCCGAACTGAAAGACATGAGCCAGAAGAAGGCGAGCGAAGACTGCCAGAAGAAGTGTGTAGGTATCGTAAAGGCGATTCCCGCCATACCCGCCCCCGTCAGCAACTGCATGGAGTATATCCACCAGCGCTTAGTCTTGAGCAAATCGACGAACGGGCTCCAGAAGGGCTTAATAACCCAAGGCAGGTAAAGCCAGCTTGTGTACAGGGCTATATCGGCGTTGGAGACATCCAGTGTCTTGTACATAATAACGGAAATCGTCATGACCGCCACGTATGGCAATCCTTCTGCGAAGTAAAGGCTGGGAATCCAGACCCAAGGTGTGCGTGGTTTCATATATGTGAGTTAAAAGGTTATCCGAGTGTGAAGGCGTCGGCATCCTTCCATGCAGGGAATTTAGCGCGCAGCCTTTCCAGGTCGCTCTTTTGAATAGTGCAGACGATAGCGGCGGCCTCTTCCGTACCGGCGGAAGCCAGGATGTCTCCCTTAGGGGAATAGACGGCGGAACGTCCGCTGTAAACTATCCCGTCGCCGTCGCATCCGGTGCGGTTCACTCCGCACACGTAGGCTATATTCTCTATGGCGCGCGCCGGAAGCAGCGACGTCCACACGTTAATCCGCGTTTCAGGCCAGTTGGCTACGTATATTAAAAGGTCATAAGCATTATCAACATTACGGCTCCAGACAGGGAAACGCAGGTCGTAACACACTTGCAGGCAGATATTCCAACCGCGATAGTTAACAATCGTCCGCTTCCCGCCCGGCGTAAAGTGTCCCGCCTCGCCCGCCATACGGAACAGGTGGCGTTTATCGTAATAAAACGCACCGCCTTCGGGCGTAACAAGGAACCCGCGGTTGTAATAGCATCCGTCCTCCACGGCAATGAAGCTGCCGGCGATAGCCATGCCGTATTCCTTAGCCCAGTATTTGAGCGCGACCACAGTCGCCCCGTCCGCCGCATCGCCGATAGCCTCAACGTTCATAGAGAAGCCCGTCGTGAAAGTCTCCGGCAAAACAGCCAGGTCCGCACTTCCGCTAACGCCGCTCAACAAACCGTCGTAAAGTTCCAAATTAGCCACCCTGTCCTCCCACACGATAGGCGCCTGAAGCAAACCGATGCGTAAAGTATCCGTCATAAACTAAGTTTTTATCTATCGCCGGCGAAATTCCGCGGGTGTCTCGCCGTCACCCCTACATAATAAGATTTGATAGCATCCATGTCCGCATCGACATTTCCCGTCGGGTAAAAGAGCGCCTTAACGCCCGCCTCCTTTTTGAAATAGTCAATGTAAGCAAGCAGTATAGGCACGTTAGCCTTGAGCGCTATATAATAAAAGCCCCGTTTCCATTCATCCGCCATCTTACGAGTCCCCTCAGGCGCAATAGCCAAATGAAACGAAGCGTGCCTGTTCAATTCCTTAGCCATACGGTCGGTCATCGACGCATTCTTGCTCCGGTCTATCGGTATACCACCCATCCATTTGAAAAACAGGTTCAGCGGGAAGAAGAACCATTCCTTCTTAATTAAGAAATGCGCCCTGCGGCCGAGCGAAGTATAAAGGAGCTTGCCGACAACAAGGTCCCAGTTGCTCGTGTGCGGAGCCACACAAATCACGCACTTCGGCACATACTCCCCCACCGGCCCCTTTCTCCATCCCGCAATACGCAGAGCCAATTTACTCAATAACATCTTCAAAGTCACCCAAACATTAAAGCCATTTGCTTGCATCATCATCATTATTTTTTCGCAAATATACGACATTTCCAATGTCAATCAAGTAAAGCGAACCCCCTAAGAACCCCCGAATACACTCCCTATAAGAATAATCAGGGCGTGCCCCCGCTGCGCGCGGTCGGGCTTTCCGCTACAAAACGCTGCTTTATCCGTTCAACCGTCTTTACGTGAATATGCAATATTTTCGCAATATTCTCCGCTGTTGATTTATTTCCTTCCCCCTCGTCGCTATTCAGTAATATACACGCA
>JAIRZN010000091.1 GCA_031267205.1 Tannerellaceae bacterium
TAGTTTGATTTATGGAATGTTTGATTACTTTTGCAGTACAATGACTTCGCTGCAAGTCGGATATGAATAGTTTTAGGTGTTATGTATCAAAATAAAAGTTAGAATCATAATAAGAAATATGAGTTTGAAAATTATTGTATTAGCAAAACAGGTGCCGGATACCCGTAACGTGGGAAAAGACGCGATGAAAGCTGATGGAACGGTTAATCGCGGAGCGCTTCCCGCTATCTTTAATCCTGAAGACCTGAATGCGCTGGAGCAGGCTTTACGCCTGAAAGATGTGCACCCCGGAACAACAGTCACGCTTCTTACGATGGGCCCCGGACGCGCTGCCGAAATTATACGCGAAGGGTTATACCGTGGAGCCGACGGCGGTTATCTGTTGACTGACCGCGCCTTTGCGGGCGCCGATACGTTGGCGACTTCCTACGCCCTTTCTATGGCGGTACGGAAAATAAAGGATTACGACCTCATCATTTGCGGACGGCAGGCTATCGACGGCGACACGGCGCAGGTGGGGCCGCAGGTGGCGGAAAAGCTGGGACTTAGTCAGGTGACATATGCCGAAGCGATTGAAAATATCGAAGGCGGCAAAATAAGGATCAAACGACGCTTGGAGCGCGGGACGGAAACGGTAGAATCCGGCCTCCCGGTCGTCGTCACCGTCAACGGTAGCGCACCCGACTGCCGTCCACGTAACGCAAAATATGTACAGAAATACAAACACGCAAAGACTGCCGGCGAAAAGCAGGACGCGGATATTGACAGTACGCATCTGCTCGATAGTCGGCCCTACCTTAATATAAAGGAATGGAGCGCGGCCGATGTCAAGGCCGATGTCGCAAAATGCGGTCTCTCCGGCTCGCCGACGAAAGTGAAGAAGATAGAAAACGTAGTCTTCCTCACCAAAGAAAGCCGGACGCTGGAACCTGCCGACGACGCTATCGACGGGTTGATGAAAGAATTAATTACGAACCATACGATTGGCTAAGAACGATGAATAACTTATATGTATATTGCGAAATAGAAGACGGCGTCGTAGCAGACGTCAGCCTTGAATTACTCACAAAGGGACGATCGCTGGCCACAGCGCTGAATTGCGGACTGGAAGCGATAGCCATCGGACACAAGCTGGATAACGTCGGCGGGCAGGTCTTCCCATACGGGGTGGATACGCTCCATCTGTTCGACGATGCGCGCCTAAGTCCGTATACCTCGCTGCCGCACGCAGCGATATTAACCAAACTCTTCGGCAGGGAAAAGCCCCAGATAGCGCTCATGGGCGCCACAAGTATCGGCAGAGACCTCGGTCCGCGCGTGTCTTCGGCGCTGGGTAGCGGGCTGACGGCCGATTGTACCTCCCTGGAAATAGGCGGTCATGAGGAGAAAAAAGAAAATAAGGTATACACAAACCTGCTTTATCAAATACGCCCGGCTTTCGGGGGAAACATCGTGGCGACGATCATCAATCCCGATTGCCGCCCGCAAATGGCCACCGTCCGCGAAGGAGTGATGAAGCGGGAGATACATGACCCCTCCTACAAAGGAGAAATAAAAAGGTACGACGCAAGCCTGTACGTAAGCGATGCGGACTTTACGGTGAACGTAATCAGCCGCCGGATGGAGAAAAGTAAAGTAAACATCAAAGGGGCCTCGATAATTGTCGCCGGCGGTTATGGCGTAGGCTCGAAGGAAAACTTCCGGCTTCTCTATGAACTCGCCGCCGTGATAGGAGGCGAAGTAGGCGCCTCGCGCGCCGCCGTAGACGCCGGATTCGCAGAACACGAACGCCAGATCGGACAAACCGGCGTGACGGTACGTCCCAAACTTTATATCGCCTGCGGAATATCCGGACAAATACAGCATATAGCCGGCATGCAGGAAAGTTCTATAATCATATCCGTAAACAACGATCCCAACGCTCCCATTCACGCCATAGCCGACTATAATATAGTAGGCTCCGTTGAGGACGTGCTTCCGAAGATGATTAAGTATTACAAAAAAAATACGAAATAACTTATGGCTAATTATTATTTAGATACCGACGTATACAAACACCATCTGCATCATCCCTTGATGAAGCGGATCGTTGAACTGAAAGAGCGCGGCTATGCGGACAAGGATAAGTTTGATTACGCGCCCATGAACTTTGAAGATGCAATGGACAGCTACGAAAGAACGCTGGAAATTGTCGGCGAGATATGCTCGGAAATCATCGCACCCAATGCCGAGAGCGTTGACCACGAAGGCCCCGCGCTCAACGACGGGCGCGTCTCATACGCCTTAGGCACGCAACATAATATGGACGCCGTCCGTAAAGCCGGACTAATGGGCATAGGTATGCCGCGATGCTACGAGGGGCTTAACTTCCCTGTCGTTCCTTATATAATGGCGGCCGATATGGTATCGCGGGCCGATGCGGGCTTCGGAAATCTCTGGGGCTTGCAGGATTGTGCGGAAACGCTGTACGAGTTCGGTAGCGAAGACCAGCGCAGTAGATATATCCCCCGCGTATGCGACGGCGAGACAATGTCGATGGACTTAACCGAACCTGACGCGGGCTCCGACCTCCAGTCTGTTATGCTAAAAGCAACTTACAGCGAAGCCGACGGATGCTGGTATCTGAACGGCGTCAAACGTTTCATCACGAACGGAGATGCCGACATACACCTCGTCCTGGCTCGCTCGGAAGAAGGCACCAGGGATGGCCGCGGACTCTCGATGTTTATATACGACAAACGCAACGGAGGCGTCAACGTGCGGCGTATTGAGAATAAATTAGGAATCAAAGGTTCGCCCACCTGCGAACTTGTCTACAAGAATGCAAAGGCGGAACTCTGCGGCGACCGTAAACTGGGCCTCATTAAATATGTAATGTCCCTCATGAACGGAGCGCGGCTCGGAATCATGGCGCAAGCCGTCGGAATGAGCGAAGCGGCCTGGCACGAAGGATTTAATTACGCCCGCGAACGCAAGCAGTTCGGCAAAGCTATCATCGAATTTCCGGCCGTGTACGAGATGGTTGCGCTGATGCGCGCCAAGACGGACGCTTCGCGTGCTATGTTATACGAAACCGCTCGCTTTGTCGACATCTACAAGGCGTTGGAAGATATTTCCAAAGAGCGTAAGTTAGAACCCGAAGAACGTCAGGAAATGAAAAAGTATAGCAAGTTAGCCGACGCTTATACCCCCATGGGGAAAGGAATGACTACCGAATACGCCAACCAGAACGCCTACGACGCCATACAGATACACGGCGGCTCCGGTTTTACGAAGGATTATACCTGCGAACGCCTCTATCGCGACGCACGTATCACCAATATATACGAGGGAACAACCCAACTGCAAGTCGTAGCCGCCATCCGCCATGTCGTCACAGGCGTTTACCTGGCGCAGATACGCGAATACCAATCCGCAGAATGCAAACCGGAACTTGAAACCTTGCGGCAAAAGCTGATCGGGATGACCGCCAAATATGAATCAATCGTATCATCCGTTACAGAGGCCAAAGACGCAGAATACACCGACTTCCACGCACGCCGTATGGTGGAAGCCGCAGCTCATTGCATCTTCGGGTACCTGCTCCTGCAAGACGCCGGCGTGGATATAAGCTTCCGCCGCTCGGCAGAAGTATACATAGCTTACGGACAAGCGGAAGTAAACAGGATATATGAATACATCTCCTGTTTCGACAAGGATAACTTAGTTTACTTCAAGCCGGAAGTACAGCCCAAGTAAGCCTCCCGATTCAATGAATTATCGTATAAAAGCTCCCGCTTGCGCTACAATCCGGGCTACTATCGAACTCCCAGCCTCGAAGAGTATCAGCAATCGTGTGTTGATATTAAACGCGCTCAGCCATATCCCGTGCAGCATCGAAAACCTTTCGGACAGCGATGATACACGGGTGATGGAAGAGGCGTTGACCTCAAACGCTCGCGACTTTAATGTCGGGGCGGCGGGGACGGCCATGCGTTTCCTTACAGCTTTACTGGCAAGAACAGCCGGACTATGGACGCTCACAGGCTCGGAAAGGATGAAGAACCGTCCCGTTAAACTGCTCGTGGACGCTCTGAACAGTCTCGGCGCGCATATCGTCTACACAGGGAATAAGGGCTACCCGCCGCTGCGAATATCGGGCAGGACATTGCGGGGAGGCGAGGTCGCGCTCGAAGGGGGCGTAAGCTCGCAGTACATATCGGCCCTGCTTATGATAGCCCCGCTTATGGAAAAAGGCTTGACGCTCCGCATAGAAGGGCCTGCCGTCTCGGCTCCGTATATAAACCTGACGATCGAGCTGATGCGTCGGTTCGGGGCGGAGGTAGAGCGATTGGGGAACGTCATAAGGGTCTTGCCGAGGGAATATACGCCGATACCTTTTACAGTGGAGCCGGACTGGAGCGCGGCTTCTTACTGGTATGCCATTGCGGCCCTCGCAACGGATGCCGTGATAAGGCTGCCCGGATTGCGCAAGGATAGCCTCCAGGGTGATGCCGCCGTGGCCGGAATTTTTGCCTGCCTCGGAGTGGAGACGGAGTATAGCGGCGAAGGAGTATGCCTGAGGAATACGGGCGATCGGCGCAGCGGGATGGAGTACGATTTCGTAAACGAGCCCGACCTGGCCCAGACGCTTGCCGTCGCCTGCACAGGCCTCGGTATACCCTTCCGGTTCACAGGCCTGCAAAGCCTTAAGATAAAAGAAACAGACCGTATCGAAGCCATCCGTACAGAACTGCTAAAGCTCGGCTATCCCGTCATAACAAGCAGCGACAGCATCCTGGAGTGGGACGGCGGCAGATGCGGGCGCGGATTGCTACCTGTCGTAAGTACATACGAAGACCACCGCATGGCAATGGCTTTCGCCCCACTTTCCCTTGCGCATCCCGAAGGAATAGGAATAGCCGACACGGAGGTTGTGACCAAGAGCTATCCCGCTTTCTGGAACGACCTGCAAAAGGCCGGCTTCGAGATCGCACAATCATTATAAATATTTATTCCCATGTGGTACCTTATCCTCAGTATCTGCATCCTTGGCCTCATAACAGCCGTAGGATACGCTGCCGGCAAAAAACCCGTCGATAATGCGCGCCGTACTATCCCCGCCCCGCCGCCGGCGGGATGCTGCGGACAGCACGAGACATGCGAGCGTTTCCGCCTCATTACAGCCGCAAACCGCATAGAATATTATGACGACGAAGAACTGGACCGCTTCCGCGAAACCGGAGCGGGAGCCTACGCCGATGATGCAGTCGAGGAATTTCGCGAAATATTATACACCCTGCGCCCTGACGAAACGCCCGGATGGTTGCGTAGCCTGCGGATGAGACGGATAAACCTGCCCGACGCCCTCAGGGACGAAGCCCTTATGATAGCCGGCGAACAACGCCCGCAACCGGAACGCCGCCCGGTCGGGAACAACACGGCGCCCGTATGACGGAACTGCTTCAATACGCATTTTTCAGGAACGCCCTCGCCGGCAGCCTCCTCATAGCCATAGCTTGCGGAATGGTCGGAACGTATGTCGTCGCCCGACGCTTAGTATTTATCAGCGGAGGCATCACGCACGCATCCTTCGGCGGACTGGGACTGGGGTTTTACGTAGGAGCGAACCCAATTCTGACCGCCATGATCTTCTCCATACTTTCGGCCTTTGGCGTAGAATGGGCGAGCCGTTCGGGAGAAGTACGCGAGGACTCGGCCATCGCCGCTGTCTGGTCCTTAGGAATGGCGACGGGGGTAGTATTCATCTTCCTGACGCCGGGGTACGCGCCCAACCTGTCGGCCTACCTCTTCGGCAACATACTGACCATCTCCTCGGCGGACATATGCTGGATGGCCGTGCTGGTAGCCGTCCTCGCCCTCGTATTCTCCCTCTTCCTTCGGGAGATTATATACGTGGCCTTCGACAAAGAATTTGCCCTCACCCAACGCCTGCCGGTGCGATTCATAGAAAGCATGATGATGGCGTTCATCGCCATAACCATCGTCCTCTCCATACGCCTTGCGGGAATAATGCTCCTGATGAGCATGTTGACACTCCCCCAGATGATAGCCAACCTTTTCACGTCCTCCTTCATAAAAATAATATGGTGGAGCATAGCCATCGGATTTGCGGCCTGCATTTCGGGTCTGACGCTCTCATACTTCCTCAATGTCCCCTCAGGAGCATTCATTATATTAATATTAGTCATAGCCTTCCTGTGCGCCAAAGGAATTAAATCCGCCGTAAATAAAGCATAGGAATTTCCCTCCGCCAATATATCCCGCCTTTTTATTAACAATCATATCCCACTTGTACGAAAGCTTGCCGGAAAAGTTCGGCAGCCTTTTTCCCTTTGTTGAAAGCTTGCCGGAAAAGTTCGGCGGACTTTTACCCTTTGTTGAAAGCTTGCCGGAAAAATCCGGCGACCTTTTTCCCTTTGTTGAAAGCTTGCCGGAAAAGTTCGGCGACTTTTTTCCTTTGTTGAAAACCTGCCGGAAAAATTCGGCGGACTTTTACCCTTTGTTGAAAGCTTGCCGGAAAAATCCGGCGACCTTTTTTCTTTGTTGAAAGCCTGCCGGAAAAATTCGGCGACCTTTTACCCTTTGTTGAAAGCTTGCCGGAAAAATTCGGCGACCTTTTACCCTTTGTTGAAAACCTGCCGGAAAAGTTCGGCGACTTTTTACCCTTTGTTGAAAGCTTGCCGGAAAAGTTCGGCGACTTTTCTTACTTGTATGAAAACCTGCCGGAAAAGTTCGGCGGACTTTTACCACTCGATATATAGCAAATTCCAATGTTTTTCCCCGAAAACGAAGTTGAATTTGAAAAACGGTGAGGGAAATATCAAAGATTTTTAGAAGTTCCCCATCGTATTGGATTTGGAAGTTATAAAAATGAGCGTATCTTTGACGGCAAAATTATGAATATGATACGTAATACGGCAAACAGCTTACTTATTTCCATTATTATTCTACTCCGGAAGCGGGATGGAAGTGAGACGTGCGTTTGATAAGCGTAGACAAAGAGGATATAAAACGAAAAGCCCTTCTCACTTCCGGTTGAGAGGGGTTTTTTTATGATGAATAACTTAATTGATATTTTTATGGCAGACAGATTATTTATTTTTGACACTACCCTGAGGGACGGAGAACAGGTTCCCGGATGCCAATTGAAAAGCATTGAGAAAATCGAAGTAGCCAAGGCGCTCGAAGGATTGGGGGTGGACGTGATCGAGGCAGGGTTTCCCGTTTCGTCGCCTGGGGATTTCAAAAGTGTGGTGGAAATATCCAAGGCCGTGACATGGCCTGTGGTGTGCGCCCTCACGCGCGCTGTGGAAAAAGACATCGACATAGCCGCACAAGCCCTGGAATATGCTAAACGGAAACGTATTCATACCGGCATAGGTACGTCGGACTACCACATACGCCACAAGTTCAACTCCAACCGTGAAGATATATTACAGCGCGCCGTGGCTTGCGTGAAGTATGCCAAACAGTATGTTGAAGATGTGGAGTTCTACGCCGAAGACGCCGGACGCACCGGTAACGAATACTTGGCCCGCGTAGTAGAGGCCGCAATAAAGGCCGGCGCTACTGTTATCAATATACCCGACACGACAGGATATTGCCTGCCCGCAGAATACGGGGCGAAAATACGCTTCCTCCGTGAAAACGTGAATGGCATAGGCAATGTCATCATCTCTACACATTGCCACAATGACCTGGGAATGGCGACGGCAAATACCGTCGAAGGCGTGCTCAGCGGGGCGCGGCAGGTGGAAGTTACAATAAACGGTATAGGCGAACGCGCCGGTAACACTTCGCTCGAAGAGGTGGCGATGATATTTAAAAGTCACAAGGACGCCGGAATAGAAACAAATATCAACAGCCGTAAGATATACGGAATCAGCCGTATGGTATCGGGACTTATGAATATGCCCATACAGCCCAACAAGGCCATAGTAGGACGTAACGCCTTCGCGCACTCGTCGGGCATCCACCAGGACGGGGTGTTGAAAAATCGGGAGAGTTACGAAATCATCAATCCGAAAGACGTTGGAATTGATGATAGCGCCATCCTGCTTACAGCCCGCAGCGGGAGGGCCGCACTGAAGCATCGTCTCCAGGTATTAGGCGTAGAGCTGGAACAAGAGGAGTTGGACAAGGTGTATGAAAACTTCCTGACATTGGCCGACCGCAAGAAAAACATTAACGATGACGACATCTTTATGCTCGTAGGCAAAGACAAAGCGGCCATGCAGCGTATCAAATTGGAATACCTGCAAGTAACATCCGGCGTAGGCCTGAAGTCGATGGCCGGCATTTGCCTGAACATTGCCGGAGAACGCTTCGAGGCCGCCGCGTCGGGTAACGGCCCGGTAGACGCCGCCATCAGGGCGATCAAATCCATTATACATCGTTCCATGACGATACAGGAATTTCTTATCCAGGCAATCGACAAGGGAAGTGACGACATGGGAAAGGTGCACATGCAGGTGGAATACGAAAACAATATGTACTACGGTTTCGCCGCCAATACCGACATCATAGCCGCTTCGGCGGAAGCTTTTATTGACGCTATTAATAAGTTTGTGAAATGAATAAAACATTATTTGAGAAAATATGGGAGCGTCACGTCGTAGATACGCTTCCCGACGGGACGACGCAGTTATATATCGACAGGCTCTATTGCCACGAAGTAACCAGTCCCCAAGCCTTTACCGGTTTACGTGAAAGAGGATTGAAAGTCTTCCGCCCGGAACGGGTGACATGCGTTCCCGACCATAATATTCCCACACTGAACCAAGACAGGCCGATTGAAGACCCTGTCTCAAAGAAGCAGGTGGACACACTGGAGAAGAACGCCGCAGACTTTGGCCTCACGTATTACGGATTGCAGCATCCCAAAAACGGTATTCTTCACGTCATAGGCCCGGAGAACGGATTGACGCTCCCCGGCATGACGATTGTATGCGGCGATTCGCACACTTCCACGCATGGGGCTTTGGGAGCCATAGCCTTCGGCATAGGCACCAGCGAGGTGGAGATGACCCTCGCCACCCAGTGCATCATGCAACGCAAGCCCAAAACCATGCGCATCACTATTGACGGCAAACTGAATCCCGGCGTTACCGCCAAAGACATGGCATTATATATAGTAGCGCGAATGACCACCGGCGGAGCTACCGGTTACTTCGTGGAATATGCCGGCGAAGCCATCCTGAACGCCACAATGGAAGACCGGCTGACTGTCTGCAACCTCTCTATCGAGATGGGCGCACGCGGCGGGATGATCGCCCCCGACAGTGTTACGCTTGAATATATCAAAGGTCGCGAATTTGTCCCTGCGGGAGAAGATTGGGATAAAGCTCTATCCGTCTGGCAGAGCCTGTTTAGCGACGAAGAGGCCAAGTTCGACAAGGAAGTGCATTTCTGCGCCGGAGATATTGAGCCGATGGTGACATACGGAACTAATCCGGGCATGGGAACAGGCATACGCGAGCGCATACCTTCGCTTGAAAGCATAGAAGAGGGAGGACGCGCCTCATTCATGAAAGCGCTCGATTATATGGGCTTCAAACCCGGAGACGCCATGCAGGGCAAAAATATTGATTACGTATTCCTCGGCAGTTGTACTAACGGACGTATAGAAGATTTCCGCGCCTTTGCTTCCATAGTAAAAGGACGCAGGAAAGCCCCCGGCGTGACGGTATGGTTAGTACCCGGAAGCCGTCAGGTGGAGAAACAGATACGCGACGAAGGTATAGACAAGGTATTGACGGACGCAGGTTTTGAGCTACGGCAACCGGGCTGTTCCGCCTGCCTGGCGATGAACGACGACAAGGTACCCGCCGGCAAATATGCATTATCTACCTCCAATCGCAATTTTGAAGGACGTCAAGGGCCCGGCGCCCGCACTATACTCGCCGGCCCGCTGGTGGCCGCTTCGGCTGCCGTGACCGGCAGAATCACAGATCCAAGAACATTAATAACACGTAATTTATGAGAAGCACATTCACTATA
>JAIRZN010000020.1 GCA_031267205.1 Tannerellaceae bacterium
GATCTTAAGCAGAGTGCGCTTGGGGCTAATCAGAGTGGCGTGGGGGCCAAGCAGAATGGCGTCGGGGCGAAGCAGTATGGCGGCGGGGCGAAGCAGTATGGCGTCGGGGCCAAGCTGTATGGCGTCGGGGCTAAGCAGTATGGCGTCGGGGCCAAGCAGTCTGGCGTCGGGGCCAAGCAGTATGGCGTCGGGGCCAAGCAGTATGGCGTCGGGGCTAAGCAGATGGTCGTTCGGGCTAAGCAGATGGTCGTTCCGGCTAAGCAGATAGTCGTTCCGGCTAAGCAGATAGTCGTTCCGGCTAAGCAGATGGTCGTTCCGGCTAAGCAGATGGTCGCCTGGGGATGTCCGATGGTCGCTTGGGGATGTCCGATGGTCGCTTGGGGATGTCCGATGGTCGTTTGGGGAAAGCAAATAGTCGGCTGGGGAGAGCAAATAGTCGTTTGGGGAGAGCAAATAATCGTTTGGGGAGAGCAAATAGTCGCTTGGGGAGAGCAAATAGTCGTTTGGGGAAAGCAAATAGTCGTTTGGGGAAAGCAAATAGTCGCTTGGGGAAAGCAAATGGGCGTTGGGTTTTGAATGTAACGGGGATATTTATTAGCTTTATTCTTAATCAATTAAATTGGGTTTTGTTATGTCCGGCAATTGGCTTTCCGAAGGGTGAGAAGCGTTGTGGCGGGCTGAGGGAACGATGACATTTGTCAATGATGGGCCGGACAACTTCGGCACAGCGGCGGGCGGGCCTTATTTTTGTCCGGCGGGGGTGCAAATATTTATTTTTGTGTACATTTGCGTGCTAATCAATTAAACAACATACTAAAATGGATTTAATACAAAGTATCCTCGCACGAGCTAAGGCTAACAGACAGCGTATCGTACTTCCCGAAGGGACGGAAAAAAGAACCTTGGTCGCCGCCGATCGCTTGCTGGAGGATGAAGTGGCCGACATCCTGCTGATAGGGAACCCTTCCGAGATAGAAAAATTATCCGCATCCTACGGACTGGAACACATCGGGAAAGCAACGTTCATCGATCCTTACGACCATCCCAAGAAGGCCGCTTACGCTGACTTGCTCCATCAATTAAGGCGGAAAAAAGGTATGACGCCCGAAGCGGCCGCCATATTAACGGAGAACCCGCTTTACCTCGGTTGCCTGATGATAAAGGCGGGGGACGCCGACGGCGAGATAGCCGGAGCCTTGAACACAACGGGCGATGTGCTCCGCCCTGCCCTGCAAATCATTAAAACGGCCCCCGGCGTTAACAGCGTATCAGGAGCTTACCTGATGTTTACAAAGGCTGCGCAATACGGCGAACATGGGCTGCTTGTCTTTGCCGACTGCGCCGTTATACCCAATCCCACGCCTGCGGAACTGGCCGAGATCGCCGTCACTACGGCGCATACCACCAGGGCGATAGCAGGCTTTGAGCCACGTGTGGCAATGCTTAGCTTTTCGACCAAAGGCAGCGCCTCGCATGCTATGGTAGACAAGGTTGTCGAGGCGGTGCGTATAGCAAAGGAGATGTATCCCGCCCTGCAGATAGACGGCGAGCTGCAGACCGACGCAGCCTTAGTCGCCGAGATAGCCTCGAGGAAAGCTCCCGGCAGCCCTGTCGCAGGACAGGCCAACGTACTGGTATTTCCTTCGCTCGAAGTAGGGAATATAGCCTACAAATTAGTCGAACGGCTGGGAGGGGCCGAAGCTGTGGGGCCAATCCTCCAGGGGATGGCAGCTCCGGTGAACGACCTGTCACGCGGATGTTCTTCCGATGATATATATAAGATGGTAGCCGTTTCCGCCAACCAGGCTATCGGTCTCAAATCCGGCGGGAAGCAATAAACATATACGCAGATGAAAGTATTGGTTCTCAATTGCGGAAGCTCATCCGTAAAATATAAATTGTTCGACATGGACAAGCATGTAACAATGGCGCAAGGGGGCGTGGAAAAGCTGGGATTGCCCGGTTCATTCCTCAAATTCACCTTGCCCGACGGCCGTAAGGTCATCCTGGAGCGCGAGATGCCGGAGCATACCGTCGCGATAGAATTTATCCTCAACATACTCAAGGACGAGACCTACGGATGCATACGCACCTTCGGCGAGATAGACGCCGTCGGCCACCGCGTCGTCCACGGTGGCGAGACGTTCAGCGGCAGCGTGGAGATTACGCCCGCAGTCATTGACAAGATGGTGGAATGCATAGACCTTGCGCCGCTGCATAATCCCCCCAACCTCAAAGGCGCCCGCGCCATGCAATCCCTACTACCCGGAACGCCGCAGGTAGGAGTCTTCGACACGGCATTTCACCAGACCATGCCCGGTTACGCCTATATGTACGGCATCCCGTACGCTATGTATAAAGCCTACGGCATACGCCGTTACGGATTTCACGGGACGAGCCACCGCTATGTCTCGGCGCGTGCATGCGAGATACTGAATAAGCCTTATGAAAAGCAACGCATCATCACGGCGCACATAGGTAACGGAGGCTCTATTGCTGCGATACAAAACGGCAAGTCGGTCGACACCACTATGGGCATGACGCCCGTGGAAGGTCTGCTTATGGGCACCCGCTGCGGCGACATAGACGCCGGAGCCCTCCTCTACCTGATGGAAAAGGAAGGGCTGGATACGAAAGGCGCTTCCGACCTCATCAACAAGCAGAGCGGCGTATGGGGCCTGTCGGGCGTCTCGTCGGATATGCGCGAGCTGGAATCAGCCGTAGCCGGAGGCGACAAAAAGGCCATCCTTGCGCTGGAAGTATACAACTACCGCATCAAGAAATACATCGGAGCCTATGCGGCAGCGCTGGGAGGGTTGGACATCTTAGTCTTCACCGGAGGCGTAGGCGAGAACCAGTGGACGACGAGGGAGGCCGTATGCTCCGGTATGGAGTTTATGGGTATCCGCTTAGACAAGGGAAAGAATAACGGCATGCGCGGGGAGGAGATGATAATCAGCGCGCCCGACAGCCTTGTGACAGTTATGGTCGTCCCGACCGATGAGGAATACATGATAGCAAGCGACACAATGGATATACTCGGGAGCAAACAAAAAGGGAGCGACCGATGATAAAGAAATTCGACTTCTTAGTCATAGGCTCCGGCATAGCAGGCATGAGCTTCGCCCTGAAGGTAGCCGGCAAAGGCAAGGTGGCCCTTATCGCCAAGACAAACCTGGAAGAAGCCAACACGTATTTCGCCCAAGGGGGCATAGCTTCCGTGACTAACCTGATAACGGATAATTTCGAGAAGCATATCGAAGACACCATGATAGCAGGCGACCACCTCAGCGACCCGCGCGCCGTCGAGATGGTAGTCCGCAACGCCCCCCGCCAGATAATGGAGCTTATACGCTGGGGGGTCGATTTCGACAAGGATGACGCAGGCAACTTCGACCTCCACCGCGAGGGAGGCCACTCCGAGTTCCGCATCCTCCACCACAAAGACAGCACAGGCGCCGAAATACAGGCAAGCCTCATCAAGGCCGTCCACCGCCATCCCAACATAAGTATCTTTGAGAACCACTTCGCCATCGAGATACTCACGCAGCACCACCTCGGAGCGACCGTCACCAGGCAAACGTCCGGCATAGAATGTTACGGGGCCTACATCATGGACATCGCTTCGGGGAAGATACACACCTTCCTGTCCAAGATCACATTGATGGCTACCGGCGGTATAGGCGCAGTGTACCAGACGACCACCAACCCTTTGGTCGCTACGGGCGACGGGATAGCGATGGTCTACCGCGCCAAGGGGACGGTGAAGGATATGGAGTTCGTCCAATTCCATCCGACCGCCCTCTATCACGAAGGCGACCGCCCTTCGTTCCTCATCACCGAAGCCATGCGCGGCTACGGGGGGACGCTCCGCACCCTGGACGGGAAGGAGTTTATGCACCGCTACGACAGCCGCCTCTCGCTCGCCCCGCGCGACATCGTCGCCCGCGCTATCGACAACGAGATGAAACTGCGCGGGGATGATCATGTCTACCTCGACGTAACCCATAAAGACCCCGGAGCTACCCGCGCCCATTTCCCTTCCATCTACAAGCGATGCCTCGATATAGGCGTCGACATCACCCGCGACTATATCCCCGTAGCCCCCGCCGCCCATTACCTATGCGGAGGAATATTGGTAGACCTCGACGGCCGCTCTTCGATCAACCGCCTATATGCCGCAGGCGAATGTTCGTGCACAGGGCTGCACGGCGGGAACCGGCTGGCGTCAAATTCGCTGATTGAGGCCGTAGTTTACGCCGACGCTGCCGCCCGCCACAGCGCATCGCTCATCGACAGTCTGACGTGGCAGGACGACATTCCCTTGTGGAACTACGAAGGCGCCCGCGCATCCGAAGAAATGGTACTGATAACGCAAAGCGTCAAGGAAGTGGGCCAGATCATGAGCACATACGTCGGTATCGTCCGCTCCAACCTGCGCCTGCAACGCGCCTGGCAACGCTTGGACATCAACTATGAAGAAACCGAAGACCTCTTCAAACGCTCCGTAGCCTCTAAGGATATATGCGAACTGCGCAACATGATCAACGTAGGCTACCTCATTATGCGCCAGGCTATCGACCGCAAGGAAAGCCGGGGCCTGCATTATACCCTCGATTACCCCTCCAGCCTGTAAAGGGAAGCTATGCGACGGGGCCGGATTGTTTCTCGCGCTCGACGTCTTCCCTGCTCTTACTTTGTGTCACCAAGTATACGCCGGTGAAGACAAGGAGAGTCGAGAGCGCCTTCCAGGGAGTGAAGACGCCCTGCCCCAATACTATGGCGATGATAGAAGCGATGATGGGCTGTATGTAGTTGTACATACTTACGGTAGTCGGGCGCAGGCGCCTGAGCGACATCGGTATAATAAGGTAAGGGATAAAGGTGCCGAGAAGAAGGACGTAAGCGATGGCGCCCATCTCGCTCCAATCCAAAGTTTCACGATGGAATGCCGGCGCCTCAAGGATTGAGCGGTACGTAAATGGTATAAGCATGGCCACCGAGAAAAGAAACATCCACTTCATAATCGTCACAGCCGAGTAACGCCGGCTCAGCGGACGGGACAGTACTATGTAGACAGAATAAAGGAGGTTGCTGCATACTATCCTAAGGTTGCCCGCCAATCCGCCCTCGTGGCTCCCAGCCTGCGAAGAAGACAGTATGAGCGTAACGGCTCCAACGACGCCCAGCAGCACCCCGAAAGCCTTTTGCCCCGTGATAGGCTCTTTCAGTATAAGCGCGGCCAGCAGCATCACGTATACAGGCCCGGCTGTGGCAATGATGGAAGCATCGACGGGCGACGTGAGGTTAAGTCCCTCCATAAACAAGCTTTGGTTAAAGGCTATCCCGCATACGGCGCAAAGGAAGAGCAACACCAGGTCTTTGGGCGCGACCTTCTCCCGCGGTACAAACAGCGAGGCTATCCAGAACATCAGGCATCCGAAGACAATACGCAAGAGCGTCAGCCCTTCGGGCGTTATATGTGAAGGTATAAGCGATTTGGATACAGGTATATTTACGGCGAACAGTATATTGGCAGTGAGGATGAAGACGTGTCCTCTCATTTTTTCGTTGCTCATCGCTCGCACCCTTTTTGTCTTGGCTGTTTAGTATATGTGTGTGCCGGCGTTGCTGCGAATCCCGGAAGTATTGGTTATTATGACCTGCCTGACTCCGGCATCAATGGCGGCGAAAGCGTTTTCTAATTTAGGTATCATCCCGCCGCGAACGACGCCTTGTTCGGCATAGCGTTCGAAAGTCGCCCTGTCCAAGCTCTCTATGACACTGTCCTCGTCGCCCTCGTCAAGCAATACCCCCTTCTTCTCAAAGCAATAAATTAGCGTCACATCGAAATCCACGGCCAAAGCCTTAGCGGTTTCACCTGCGATAGTGTCCGCGTTTGTATTGAGCAACAAGCCTTGCCCGTCGTGCGTGACAGGCGCTAAGACCGGAACGGCTCCCTGTCCGATTAAGAAAGCCAGCAGCCGTGCGTCAACCTCCTTAACATCCCCCACGTATCCATAGTCTATATCCTTTACAGGACGCTTATCCGAACGTATCAAGTTCATATCCGCACCCGTAAGCCCCAGCGCATTTACTCCCAAAGCCTGCAGGCCCGCCACTATATTCTTGTTTACAAGTCCGGCGTATACCATAGTGATAATCCGAAGGGTCTCCATGTCCGTAATCCTGCGCCCGTCCACAATCCTGCACTCAACGCCGAGACGCCCGGCCAATTGCGTAGCCAAACGCCCCCCCCCATGCACCAACGCCTTATATCCCGGAATATCTACAAAATCGCGAAGCAAACAGGAAAGGGAATCCTCCTCCTCAACAATCTTCCCCCCCACCTTAACCAAAGTAAGCCTTTCCATACCTTTGTAAGCTAATAAATTTTGTCCAAAGGTAGCAAAAAAAGAAAGATTTATTACATTTGCACCCGGAACGCGGTAGTAGCTCAGTTGGTAGAGCATCAGCTTCCCAAGCTGAGGGTCACGAGTTCGAGCCTCGCCTACCGCTCCGAATAATCGGAGAATATAAATTAAAAAACATAGAAAGCAATGAAAGCAGGAATTCATCCTAACAACTATCGTCCGGTCGCGTTCAAGGACATGTCCAACGAGGACGTGTTTATCACACGCTCAACCATCAACGCAAGGGAATCCATCGAATTGGACGGCGTTACTTATCCGCTGGTAAAAGTAGAAATCTCCAACACTTCCCACCCGTTTTACACAGGTAAATCCAAATTGGTGGATACCGCCGGACGTGTCGATAAGTTTATGAGCCGCTACGGTAATCGCAAAAAGTAACGCTCCGTGTAGGCATTATACGTTTACAGGACAAAATATCGTATTCTCGCGGGATAGTTGTCGGTCTAAGCCGGCAACTATCTTTTTTTTTGCGGGGTGGGGGCGACTAAAGCGTACAAAAACGTCCCCGCCGGCGCGGAGTAGGAATCAGGGAACCGACATGTCGGCTCTTTAATCCGCATGTTCCATCCGGTACTCAATGGCTTCTTTCACAAAAGAATTTAGCGTACTTCCCCGCATTTTTGCCGCAATAGCGACTTGACGGTGCAAATTGGGGGTTAGGCGTATGTTGAAACTTCCGTTGTAGCTTTTTTCGACAGGTACATTCTCCTTTTCACAATCCGTTATATGTTCGTCAACCATATAATGAAAAGCATCCGTAAGCTCTTTCACGGTTTCGCCTTCAAAAGTAATTAAATCGTTTATACCTTCCACTTTTCCAAAAAACACATTATCGTCAGACAAAAAATGAACAGAGCCGATAAATCCCTTATAAGTCAGTACGTCTTTCATTCTATTGCATATTTAAATTAATCCTTTTGTTCTTAGTTCGTCAATTACCAAATCAAGTTGATACCGTTTCAGGGTATTGCTCGGATGCGGCTTATGTAATTTTATCCTGTGGTCTTCCCTTACAAAGCAAACCCGCGATCCGGCGCCTTGTGTTTCACTGTATCCGAATAATAATAGCAGCGTTTTCAATTCGCCGTAAGTAAAATCTTTCGGGCGTGAAAGCAAGCGTATTATCAACTTGTCTGTCTTTGACATGTTTCATCTTTTGACAAATGTATGACTTTTATTTTAGCTCGCAACTGTTTTTTAGTTGCAAACCTTAATCTTTCCATCGCCGGCGCGGGCTTGTAGCCCGTGCCGATAGATTGGTTGCGCACAATGTGTCTTTCCCAGGCGATGAGCACGGGCTGCAAGCCTGCGCCGGCGGAGAAGCGTACCTATCCGTAAATTGCATTATGTTGCTATTTTTATTATATTTGCGGCATGAGGCAGGAAAGAAAAATATTAGCATACAAGCATTATTATAGGGATTTTATGGAAACACTTGCTGCGGGAGAGCGGAAGAAAATACATTATATCCTTGATTTTCTGGCTTCGCA
>JAIRZN010000133.1 GCA_031267205.1 Tannerellaceae bacterium
CGCCGGAGGATTTGGGAGTTTCTGCGGCTATGTTTGTTTATGGAGGAGGGGCGGGGTGGTTTTTTTCTAAAAAAATGCGATATTTGCAGCGTTTTGCAAGTAAAAATATCAATAATCATATTAATTGAATGGAAAAATGACAAAAAGCGCTTTACAAATTGCAAGGGCGACGTATAAGCCCAAAGTTCCGGCAGCCTTGAACGGGGCGGTGAAGGCCGTAGAGGGAGAATACACGCAGTCGATTGCCGACCAGGAGGATATTAAGCTATTATTTCCCAATACGTATGGGATGCCCATCATTACGTTTGAGAAAAATACGGCCAAAACGAGTGCGCCGGCCATAAACGTGGGCGTAATCCTCTCAGGCGGACAGGCGCCGGGCGGACATAATGTGATTGCAGGCCTGTTTGACGGGATAAAGGCTATCAACAACGCTTCGCGGCTGTATGGCTTTATACTTGGGCCTGGCGGGCTTATCGAACATAAGTATATGGAACTCACCGCAGGCGTTATTGATGATTACCGCAACACAGGCGGGTTCGACATGATCGGTTCGGGGCGTACAAAGCTCGAAACAAAGGAGCAGTTCGACCGTGGGCTTGAAATACTTAAGGAACTTGGCATAACGGCGCTGGTTATTATCGGGGGCGATGACTCGAATACGAACGCCTGCGTACTGGCCGAATATTACAAGGCTATCAACGCCGGCGTGCAGGTCATAGGCTGCCCGAAAACTATCGACGGCGACCTTAAGAACGGACAGATTGAGACGTCTTTCGGCTTCGATACAGCCTGCAAGGTTTATTCCGAAGTAATAGGCAACATAGAACGCGACTGCAATTCGGCGCAGAAATATTGGCACTTCATAAAACTGATGGGCCGCTCGGCTTCGCATATCGCCCTCGAATGCGCCCTTCAAACCCAGCCGAATATATGTATTATATCCGAAGAAGTGGAAGCGAAAAACATGTCGCTCGACGATATTGTGACCTATATCGCCACCATCGTAGCGCGGCGCGCCGAAGACGGCAACAATTTCGGAACCGTGCTCATTCCCGAAGGATTAATCGAGTTCGTCCCGGCCATGAAACGCCTGATCGCCGAGCTTAACGACTATCTGGCCAAGCACGATACGGAGTTTAAGATGATAAAGAAAAGCGAGCAGCGCACCTACATAATCAGCAAGCTTACGAAGGATAATTCAGCCCTGTACGCCAGTCTTCCCGAAGGGGTAGCCCGTCAGTTGACGCTCGACCGCGACCCGCACGGCAATGTACAGGTGTCGCTCATAGAAACCGAGAAACTGCTTTCGGAAATGGTCGGCAAGAAACTCTCGGCCTGGAAAAAGGAAGGACGCTACTGCGGTAAATTCTCCGCCCTCCACCATTTCTTCGGATACGAAGGACGTTGCGCAGCCCCGTCGAACTACGACGCCGATTACTGCTACTCGCTCGGTTACACCGCCTCCTGCCTTATCGCATCAGGCAGGACGGGATATATGTCGTCCGTCCGCAACACCACCGCGCCGGCCGCAAAATGGATAGCCGGAGGCATCCCCGTCACCATGATGATGAATATGGAGAAACGCCACGGCGAGATGAAGCCCGTTATACAAAAGGCGCTTGTCAAACTCGACGATGCTCCCTTCAAAGCCTTCGCCGCCAAGCGCGACGAGTGGGCGTTGACGACCGCCTACGTATACCCCGGCCCCATACAATATTTCGGCCCGACCGAAGTAGCCGACGAGCCTACGAAGACGTTGCAGTTAGAACAACGCAAGTAAGGCGGCCGTTTAGCGGGAGACGCTTTGCCGGCATACATATAATAATAAGGAAGCGGCGCGGAGTTCAGAATCCTCCCCCCAAGGCCTTAAAAAGATTTACGAAAGACAGGTATTCGCCGAGTATGGCGTGATTAAGACTTATTTGGGCGTCTAAGGAGCTGCGTTGAGCGTCGAGGACGTCCATATAGTTTGTAATTCCGTTGATATATTGGAGGTAGGCAAGTTGGGAGTGGCTCTGCGCCGAAGTTTCGAGCCTCGCGAACGAACGCCTTACCTCCTTCGCCTTGCGCAGGTTCACGATAGCGCTACTTACCTCCCTGAAAGCATTTAAAGTTTCCTTCTGATACGTGTACATGGCCTGTTCGTATGCCGCACGTTCGGCCCTCAGGCGCGCACGTTTTTTCCCCATATCAAATAATGGAGCAAGCAAGTTGCCGGCGACGAACCATGCCGGACTTTTGAGTAACTCGGCCAGTTCTGCGCTTTCATATCCCAGATTGCCGGTGAGCGTGATTTTGGGGAAGAGATCCGCCTGCGCTATTCCAACCTTTGCATTGGCCTGGCGTAATTGTTGCTCTGCGCGGCGCATATCCGGCCGCCGTTCCAGCAACGAAGCCGGCAGTCCGGAGGGCAACTCGTCGGGCAGGTGAATCGCGCCCACAGGCAAGCCGCGCGGTATGTCGCCCGGATAATTACCGAGCAGGAAGGAGAGATCGTTCTCCTTGAGCCTTATCTTCTGTTCCAGTTCGGGGAGCATCGTCTCGGTGCGCGCAAGTTCTATCTCCGCCTGTCGGAAAGACGTCTCCGACGTAAGCCCGCCCTCAAAGCGCAATTTAGCCAGCCTCACCCCTTCGCGTCGCGCATCTACGGTCTGTTGGATGATAAAAAGCTCGCGGTCGAAAGAAGAAAGCTCAAAGTAAGCGGCGGCGACTTCGGATATGACAGCCAGTCTCAAAGCCTCCCTCGCCTCGACGCTCTGCATGTAAACAGCCACGTCGGCCTCGTTGCGCCGGCGCAAGTTTCCCCATAAATCCAGTTCCCAGGATACTACGGCCTTGATTCCCGCTTCCGGGTCGGGCGAAGGATTGTCGCCGCCATAGTTGAGCTTTTCCTCCTGCCCATACGCCTGAAGGCCGACCGAGGGGAACATTTCGGCTAAAGATATACGCTTCAAGGCAGCCGTTTCCCTTATGCGCGCGGCCGCAACAAGTATGTCCCTGTTATTTTCGAGCGCAGTATTGATGAGACGTTGCAGGACGGTATCGGAGAATAAGGTTTGCCACGACTGCAATTCGTCATCCGTGACGGAATCCGCGCCCGCATCGCGTATAATAGCAGGCAGATGCAGTTCGGGACGGATATAATCCCTGCCCGCCTTGCATGAAGCAAAGCCGGTAATCGCCAGCAGCAACAGTAGGGCGGAAACCGGTTTGCCCGATCGCGCCTTACGCTTAAGCTTGTATATTACAACAAAAAAGAAGGGAGCCATCACAATACCCGCCGTGATAGCAGCCAACATGCCGAAGAAGACGCCCGTGCCTATACTCTGCCGCGACACCGACCCCGGCCCTCCGGCAACAACCATCGGAAGCATTCCGAGAATGAAAGCCAGCGACGTCATAAGTATAGGGCGAAAACGCATCCTCGCCGCATGAATAGCCGCCTTGGTAACGTCGACGCCCGCGTCTATCCGCACTTTGGCAAACTCCACGATAAGTATAGCGTTCTTGGCCGCCAATCCCATCAGTGTGACCAATCCTATCTGGAAATATATATCATTATGCAATCCCGCAATCCATACCCCTACGAACGCTCCGAAAGCCGCCACAGGCAGCGAGAGCAAGACGGCAGCCGGCGTCAGCCAACTCTCGTAAAGAGCGGCAAGGAAGAGAAACACAAAAAGAAAGACTAATCCCAGTACAAGCCCCGTCTTTCCCTCCGCCTTTTTCTCCTGGTAGGAAAGTCCACTCCATTCCATTCCGATAGATGCAGGCAAGCGTTCGCTCACTATGCGTTGCATAACCGCCATTGCCTCGCCGGAGCTATATCCGTGGGCAGCTACCGCGCTTATAGAAGCTGTGGAAAACATATTGAACCGCTTGATAGCTCCGGGCCCCGTGATATAATGAGTCGAGCCGAGCGCCGTCAGGGGAATCATAGACCCGTCCTGCGCACGGACGAAAAACATATCTATATTGTCCTTAGTAGCCCTGTAAGGAGCTTCGGCCTGTATATATACGCGGTATATGCGATTAAACATATTGAAGTCGTTGACGTATACGGAACCCAAGTAGGCTTTCATGGTCGAAAAGACATCCGCCACCGGAATACCGAGGAACTTGGCCTGGTCGCGGTTTACGTCGAAGTACAATTGCGGTATCTCAGGTTGCATGGCCGAGGATACGCTCCTCAGTTCAGGCGCCTGCGAGGCATACAGCAGAAAGGTATCCGCAGCAGCGCGCAGAGTTTCCCAACCGGCATCGCCGCGGGCTTCGATCTGCATTTCGATGCCGCCACTCTCCCCAAGTCCCGGAATAACCGGCGGGCGATTGAGGTAGGCCTTTATCTCCGGGTAATAATAGAACTCTTTGCGCGCCGCCTCCATAACGTTTGCCACATCCATGCCGGAGGACTTCCGCTCCTTCCATGGTTTCAGTATAACAGTCAGCATAGCCCGGCTTTGCGACGTACCTATGCGCGAACTGCTGCCCGTAAGGTTCTGCACGTATGCCACAGCGGGCAGACTTTGCAGGAAAGCGATGGCGCGGTCGGTTACTATGCGCGTGCGTTCGAGGGTAGCGCCTTCGGGCATCTCCATCTCGACGGTAAAAAATCCCTGGTCTTCCTCAGGTATAAAACTCGAAGGTATAACCCTGTTCAATACGAAAACAAAGACAAGCGAGAGTCCGAATACAGTCAGCACGCGCCGCGGATGCCCGATAGCCCGATGGAGCATTTTTATGTAATAGCTGTTACCCTTCGCGAGCCAGGTATTTATCCATTGAAATACGGCAGGTTTCCTTTTTGAAGGAGGACGCAGTATGATCGCGCACATGGCCGGGCTTAATGTCAAGGCGACTACGGTAGACAGTATGACCGACACGGCTATGGTGATGGAGAATTGTCTGTACAATAATCCCGTTATCCCGCTCAGGAAACTTACGGGAACGAATACGGCCGCCAACACCAGCGAAGTAGCTATCAACGCTCCGGTGAGTTCGTTCATCGCCTTGTGCGTAGCTTCGCGTGGCGGTAGCTTTTCTTTTTCCATGATGCGTTCTACATTCTCGACAACGACGATGGCGTCGTCAACTACGATACCGATCGAGAGTATCAATCCCAGCAGCGTAAGCATATTGAGCGAGAAGCCCATAGCAAGCATAAAGCCAAACGTCCCAATCAGCGAAATAGGCACGGCAATGGTAGGAATAAGCGCCGCCCGCCAGTTCTGAAGCGAAAGAAACACGACGAGCACAACCAGCAGCAAAGCTTCAAACAAAGTCTTATATACCTCGCGTATGGATTGCGAAACGTATTCGGTCATGTCAAAGGGGAAGAGATATTCCAATCCTTCGGGGAAGTTACTGCTGATTTCCTTCATGCTCTGCCTCACATTCTTGGCCACCTCCAAGGCATTTGCGCCGGGGAGCGTATAAATATTCAGTATAGCGGCATTGCGCCCGTTCAGTCCGCTCTCGGTAGAGTATGAGGAAGCTTCCAGCGAAACACGTGCTACGTCGCGCAACCTGACAATGGAGCCGTCGGAATTAGCTCTTACAACAATATCCTCAAACTCCTCTACGGTCGACAGCCGTCCGTGCGCCGTTACGGGAAGAGTGACGTCGACGTCGAGCACAGGTTGCTTGCCCAGTTCGCCGGCTGCCGATTCGCGGTTCTGATCCTGAAGAGCCTTCTGCAAGTCTTGCACCGTAAGCCCCATATTGGCCAGGCGGTCGGGATATACCCATATCTGCATACCGTAATAACGACTGCCGACATTGGACACCCTCCCCACGCCCGGTATGCGGCGCAGGACGTCAAGGACGTTGATAGTTGCAAAATTGCTCAAGTATATTTCGTCAAATCGAGGGTCGTCGGATATAAGGCTAAGTGTCATCAATTGGCTTGGCGACTGCCGTTCAACCGTGATGCCGTTCTGCACTACTTCGGCAGGCAATCGCGATTCGGCTAACTTTACCCTGTTCTGTATTTCCACGGCCGAGAATTCGGGATTAGCGCCTACCTCGAAGGTTATAGTCACCGTTAAGCCGCCTGAATTAGAACTGCTGCTCTGCATATAAGCCATGCCCGGCGTACCGTTAAGTTCCTGTTCTATCGGAGTAGCCACCGCCTGCGAAACGGTAAGCGCGCTGGCTCCGGGATAAGTAGCGTTCACGCGAACAACGGGCGGCGTTATCTGCGGATACTGGTCGACCGGCAATAACATTAACCCAATGATTCCCACAACAACAATCAATACGGACAAAACCGTCGAGAATACAGGGCGGTCGATAAAAAATACCGGACTCATACCTTATCCTCCTCCCGTAGCGCTTCCAAAGCCTCCTCGTCATCCGATTCGACCGCACGCACACTCATTCCGGGCGTCAGTTTATGGTATCCTTCCGTCACTACCTGCTCGTTTTCGCCCAAGCCGCGCTCTATCACAATGCTGTTCGTTATTTCGGGACCTATCTGTACGAAACGTTTCTCGGCTATTCCATCCCGCCTTATTATGTAGATAAATGCGCCCCCTTCTTCTATCGACAGAGCCTTACGTGGAACGACAATGGCTCGTTCGCGCACATCCAGCAACAGCTTCACCCTGGTAAACTGTCCCGGTAACAGACGCTGATTAGGATTAGGCAATTCAGCGCGCACGCCGAACGTACCGGTCTTAGGGTCGACTATGGGATCGGCAAAGTCGACATATCCGGTCACCGGATATTCGGTATTATCGGCCAATGTAACAGTAACCGAAGGTTGCCATGAGCGAGTGGAATCGCGTTCGCCAAAGCGCACATTACGCCGTTCGGCCCTCAAGTAATCCAAGGCCGTCATCTTGAAATCCACCAATATAGTATCACTCTTTACGACAGCCGCGAGCTTAGAGTTCACCCCCGGCCCAACCAAAGCGCCTACATCCACGAAACGTTCGCTTATATAGCCGGCAATAGGAGATGTGACGGTCGTATAGTTCAATTCCAATTGAGCCTGGTCTAATTCCGCTTTGCTTATTGCGATATTGGCCTCGGCATCCTCTAAGGCGGCTGTTGCATTATCCAAGTCTAAGCGGCTGGCGGCGTGTTGTTCGTACAGAGGCGTAAGACGTTCCACATCGCGTTTCGACTTGGCGGCCTGCGCTTCGGACTTTTTTAGTTGCGCTTTGGCCTTTTCCAACCGAGCCTTATATAACGCCGAGTTAATAACGAACAAAGGTTCATTCTGCCTCACATATTTACCTTCTTCAAAGAGCATATTCTCCAGATACCCTTCCACGCGGGCATGAATCTCGACATAACTCGCGGCGCGAATACGGCCTACATACTCGCCGAATATATGTACGTTTTGTTTAGTTGGTTTTTCAATAATAACAATCGGAAGATAGGGATCTTCTTTCTTACGGCATCCGAAAGCTAACAAGATTAATATTGCTATTAAACATTTTTTCTCCAGGTATTTCATACGAATAAAAATTTAAGAATGGAAGGTATCAAATTCAGCAACCTGTTTGTTAATCTCCTTTGGTGCAGACTGTGTTTTCATGCTTTGTTTCACGTGTGTACTCAGATATTAAATAAACGTCACTCCGTACATAAAACAAATAAAACCAACATATTGTTCAATAATATGTCAGTCTTAAATACACATATGGTATGAAAAAAAAGGAGAACCTTGCGAACAAGATTCTCCTTTTACATGAAAAAGCCGCACTGTTAGATATGAACAAACTCCGTATGACAGGATTTGAGTGCCTTGACGTCTTTGTAATCCGCTGTGCTAAGCATACCCGAAGGTTGCGGCCCGCCATCAACGACAATAGCTTTGTCTCGGAATTATTTCTAACTGATGAGTTTCCCAATCGATCAGTGCGGCTTATCTCTTTAAGCGTTATTCACATCACATTGCAAACGTATAAATAAAGTTCTTAATATCCAAACAAATGGTATAAAAAACCGATTTACGCAATGTTACTTTACTTTATCCACGATAGCCTTGAATGCCTCCGGATGATTCATGGCTAAATCAGCCAGGACTTTCCGGTTAATTTCTATACCTTTCGCGTGTAATGCTCCCATTAGGCGCGAATAAGACAATCCTTCCAAACGAGCGGCGGCATTTATACGTTGTATCCACAAAGCGCGGAAATTGCGCTTCTTGGTGCGACGGTCGCGAAAAGCATACGTCAACCCCTTTTCCCAAGTGTTCTTAGC
>JAIRZN010000136.1 GCA_031267205.1 Tannerellaceae bacterium
TGCGAACGTATTTTTGGTCCGATTAAGGATTACGAATGTCATTGCGGAAAATATAAACGCATACGTTATAAGGGAATCTTTTGCGATCGTTGCGGCGTGGAAGTTACAGAGAAAAAAGTGCGACGTGAGCGTATGGGACACATACACTTGGTTGTCCCGGTAGCTCATATCTGGTACTTTCGTTCTTTACCTAACAAAATCGGCTATTTATTAGGCATTCCAACTAAGAAACTCGACTCTATCATTTATTATGAGCGCTACGTCGTTATACAGCCGGGTTCGGTGGATTCTATTGAAGAATTAGACCTGCTCTCGGAAGAAGAATATCTGCAAATTGTAGACAGCTTGCCAAAAGAAAATCAGTTGTTGGATGATACAGACCCGAATAAGTTTATTGCCAAGATCGGCGCAGAAGGCGTTTACGACTTATTGGCGCGCTTAGACTTAGACTCGCTTTCTTACACCCTGCGTCACAGAGCTGAATCCGACAGTTCGCAGCAAAGGAAAAATGAGGCGCTGAAACGCCTTCAGGTGGTTGAATCGTTCCGCGCTTCCAGAGATCGCAGCAACAGGCCGAACAGACCGGAATGGATGATTGTGAAAGTAGTCCCGGTTATACCCCCCGAATTGCGCCCGTTAGTACCGCTCGACGGAGGTCGCTTTGCCACTTCCGACTTGAACGACCTTTATCGTCGTGTAATTATACGTAATAATCGCTTAAAGAGACTGATTGACATTAAGGCGCCTGAAGTGATTCTGCGCAATGAAAAACGTATGCTTCAGGAGGCGGTAGACTCGCTGTTTGATAACTCACGTAAATCAAGTGCGGTAAAGACTGATGCCAACCGTCCATTGAAATCACTTTCCGACAGTTTGAAGGGCAAGCAGGGACGCTTCCGTCAAAACCTGTTGGGGAAACGTGTAGACTATTCAGCCCGTTCGGTGATTGTGGTAGGCCCTGAATTGAAGATGCACGAATGTGGTATTCCTAAGAATATGGCCGCCGAATTATACAAGCCGTTCATCATTCGAAAACTTATCGAACGCGGTATCGTGAAGACGGTTAAGTCGGCTAAAAAGATTGTCGACCGCAAGGAACCGGTAGTCTGGGACATCCTGGAATATGTGATGAAAGGGCATCCTGTGTTGCTGAACCGCGCCCCGACATTACACCGTTTGGGTATTCAAGCGTTCCAGCCGAAACTGATAGAAGGAAAGGCCATACAATTGCATCCGCTTTCATGTACGGCATTTAACGCCGATTTCGACGGCGACCAGATGGCTGTTCACCTCCCGCTTGGGAATGAGGCTGTCCTGGAAGCGCAAATGTTGATGCTGGCTTCTCACAATATATTGAATCCGGCAAATGGCGCCCCGATTACTGTGCCTTCACAAGATATGGTGCTTGGACTCTATTACATAACGAAACTGCGTCCGGGCGCTAAAGGAGAAGGACTGGTTTTTTATGGCGTTGAAGAGGCTACCGTCGCTTACAATGAAGGAAAAGTAGACATTCACGCTCCGGTAAAGGTTTATATGGAAAGCGTAACGGAAGACGGAAAGACGGAGAACAAGATGATAGAAACATCGGTAGGCCGCGTGATGGTAAACGAATTTGTGCCCAAAGAAGTAGGATTCGTGAATGAAGTGCTCGGAAAGAAAACGCTTCGCGATATTATCGGCTTAGTGATTAAAATATGCGGAGTTGCGCGTACAGCCCAGTTCTTGGATGATATTAAAAACTTGGGCTACCAGATGGCCTTCAAGGGAGGATTGTCATTCAATCTTTCGGATGTGCTTATACCGGAAGAAAAGGATAAATTGGTCGAAGACGGCTATCAGGAAGTAGAGCAGATTCTGGCTAATTACAGCATGGGTTTCATTACCTTCAACGAGCGTTACAACCAGATTATTGATACGTGGACACACGTGAACAGCCGCTTGTCTGAAATCCTGATAAAAAAACTTACGGCTGATAACGAAGGCTTCAACTCCGTATTCATGATGATGGATTCTGGGGCGCGTGGTTCTAAGGAACAGATCCGACAGCTTTCCGGCATGCGCGGATTGATGGCCAAGCCGCAAAAGAGCGGAGCCGAAGGAGGGCAAATCATTGAAAACCCGATCCTGTCGAATTTCAAGGAAGGCCTGTCGGTGCTGGAATATTTCATATCTACGCACGGCGCTCGAAAGGGGTTGGCGGATACGGCCTTGAAAACGGCTGACGCCGGATACCTGACCCGCCGTCTGGTAGACGTTTCCCACGACGTGATTATTAATGAAGAGGATTGCGGTACATTGCGCGGACTTGTCTGTATGGAACTCAAGAACAACGAGGAGGTAATCGCATCTCTGTACGAGCGTATACTCGGTCGCGTGTCGGTGCACGATATACAGCATCCTTTGACCGGAGAATTAATCGTAGAATCCGGCGAAGAAATACGCGAAGACGCTGCAAGGAAAATACAGGAGTCTCCTATTGAAAGCGTCGAAATACGCTCGGTACTCACCTGCGAATCGAAGAAGGGCGTTTGCGCCAAATGTTACGGACGCAACCTGGCGACCGGGCAAATGGTTCAGAAAGGCGAAGTGGTCGGCGTCATTGCCGCACAGTCCATCGGAGAACCGGGCACGCAGCTTACGTTGCGCACGTTCCACGTAGGGGGTATTGCTTCAAATATCGCCACAGAGAATAGTATCATATCCAAGTATGACGGCATCCTGGAGATTGACGAACTTCGCGCCGTGGACTCTTTGGACACCACAGTGAAGAAACACCAAGTAGTTGTAAGCCGTCTGGCCGAAATGCGTATAGTCGATCCGAATACCAAAATTGTCTTGCTGACGCACAATATACCGTACGGTTCCAAGCTTTACTTCAATCATGGAGACAAGGTAAAGAAGGGCGATATAATCATTGAATGGGACCCGTTCAATGCCGTCATCGTATCTGAAGTAGCCGGTAGAATAGAGTTTGAAAGCGTTATAGAAGGTATAACCTATACGGTGGAAAGCGACGAAACGACAGGCTTGAAGGAGAAGATTATAATCGAGCCTAAGGATAAGACGAAGGCTCCTGTTGTGCATATCGTGAACGATAACGGAAGCTATCTGAAAAACTATTCCCTGCCTTTAGGCGCTCACGTAGTGAAGGAAAACGACGACTTGGTCAAGGCGGGCGAAGTGCTGGTGAAAATGCCGCGTGCAGTAGGCAAGACGGGCGACATCACCGGAGGTCTTCCGCGCGTGACAGAGCTCTTTGAAGCCCGGAACCCGTCGAATCCCGCAGTCGTGGCGGAAATTGACGGAGAGATCGGCTTCGGCAAAATCAAACGCGGAAACCGTGAGATAACGGTAACGTCCAAATTAGGAGAGGTGAAGAAGTACATGGTGCCGCTATCCAAACAACTCTTAGTTCAGGAAAACGACTACATACGGGCCGGTATGCCATTGTCTGACGGCGCTATAACTCCGTCTGACATCCTTGCAATTAAAGGACCTACGGCAGTGCAGGAATATATCGTCAACGAAGTCCAGGACGTCTATCGCTTGCAGGGGGTGAAAATTAACGACAAACACTTTGAAGTGATCGTTAGGCAGATGATGCGCAAAGTGGAGGTAGTCGAACCGGGCGATACTCGTTTCCTTGAACAGCAGGTAGTAGATAAATTGGATGTGATGGACGAAAACGACCGCATCTGGGGAAAGAAAGTTGTGAAAGACAGCGGAGATTCCCAGACATTGCAGGCCGGACAAATTATCACCGCACGCAAACTCAGGGACGAGAACAGTATGTTGAAACGCCGTGACTTGAAATTAGTAGAAGTCCGCGACGCAATTCCCGCTACCGCGAACCAGATACTGCAAGGCATAACACGCGCGGCATTGCAAACCAACAGCTTTATGTCGGCAGCCTCTTTCCAGGAAACGACTAAAGTGTTGAACGAAGCAGCCATCAACGGTAAAGTCGACCGTCTTGAAGGCTTGAAAGAAAACGTTATCTGCGGCCATCTGATACCCGCGGGCACAGGCCAGCGTGACTATGACAAGTTAATTGTCGGTACCAAGGACGAATTTGACCGCATTTACGCCAACCGTAAAAATGTAGGAGAACTTAATATGATGGATAAGGTGGTCGATAAGAACAAAGAGTAACGAAAATCGCCCCCTCCCGCCGAAAATCGCTCCCGTCCGTAAAAAATACAGGGCGGGAGCGTTTTTTTTGTTTCTATCCGCTCTTACACTATATTTGTGAAAGTAAATACATAATGTTATGGACAATAAGATAGATGTATTAAAAGAATTGACATTACTATCGGCTGAAGATTGCTTTTTAATAACGCAACGAATAAAGAACAGCTTCACGTATCCGCTCCATATTCACACGGAGTTCGAACTGAACTATCTGGAAAATGCGAACGGCGCAATTAGAATCGTTGAAGACTCCATGGAGGAAATAAGCGATTTGGACCTTATACTCGTTGCCGGCGGAACAAGCCATGCTTACTCCAACCACAAATGCAAGTTTGAAGACACGACAGAGATAACGATACAATTCTCCCGCTCGATGTTCGACAGTTTGATAAACAAACGGCATTTCAAGACCATAAAGACGATGTTTGAGAACGCAGCGCACGGTTTGCTCTTCAGCCGGCAGACGATTATAGATGTACGTCCAAAGCTGAAGATGATCTCCGGCGACGTTCCCGACTCATTCCGTAACTTCCTCCTCTTGGTGGAGATACTGAAAAACCTCTCAATCGACGGGGCCGCCAGGAGGCTGAACTCCTCCGACAAGATAAAGAATTTCAGCCATCTCGATAGCGACCGCTTAGAGAAAATCATGCTCTTTATGCACGAAAACTATCACCGCCAGGTTACGTTAACGCACGTAGCCAACTTAATAAATACGAGCGATTCCTCACTCACGCGCTTCCTGAAGAAGTGGACAGGGAAAACCTTCATCGACAACCTGAACGACATCCGTATATCGGGGGCGGCCTGCCGCTTAGTCGACACCAGCGACTCCATTGCCGAAATATGCTATAAATGTGGCTACAACAACCTGTCGAATTTCAACCGGGCATTCAGGAAAAGGAAAGGACTAACCCCTACGGAATACAGGGAAAAGTGCGCCCGTAGCCGTTTTATGGTCTGAAATCCATTTAAAGCCGCACCGAATCTCCTGCGCGTGTTGACGAAATAATATCACTTATTGATAAAAAAGTATTTGGTGGCGTTTTATAAAGTTTTTAGATTTGCACGTGTTTATATAAGCATAATCATAAGATATTTTACATTGGTCTAAAGAATTGAGAATTAAAAACACAACTGGGAGACGGTTGCCTGCGAAGGTAGCCGTTTCTGTTATAATTAACCGATTTATTGCGTACATTTACCGGCGATATTTTAAATCATTTAAAAACATTACATATGGAAGCGAGCAAAAGTAATTCCGGCGCCGAAATACAGGTGGAACTCTCGGAAGAAATAGCGCAAGGTACATACTCCAACCTGGCGATAATAGCACATTCTTCGTTCGAGTTTATAATAGACTTCATACGCATGGTACCCGGAGTGCCTAAAGCAAAGGTGAAAAGCCGAATCATACTCACCCCCGACAGCGCCAAGCGACTACTCTACGCCCTGGAAGACAATATCCGCAAATTTGAAGAACAGCAAGGGAAGATAGATAACTACAACAACATCATCCCGCCGCTCGGAGGAATAAAAGGAGAAGCCTGACCACATATGTACTTCAAAGACGTAATCGGACAGGAAAGTATTAAGCGGCGACTGATAGAGACGGCGCAGAGAAATGTTATCCCTCACGCACAACTGTTTTATGAACAGGGTGGGGCAGGGGCCTTCCCCTTAGCCTTAGCCTACGCACGCTACCTGAACTGCAAGGACCGCTCCGCAACGGACGCCTGCGGGCATTGCCCATCCTGTTTGAAATATAACGAGCTGGCGCACCCTGACTTGCACTTCGTCTTCCCCATGGTGAAAAACGATAAGAAAAAAAAAGAAAGCTGCGACGACTACCTCCCCGAATGGCGCTCAATGCTGAAAAAACAAACCTACTTCAACCTCAGCCACTGGATAGAATGCATAGAAGTAGGCAATTCGCAGGCAATCATTTACTCAAAAGAGAGCGAAGAAATAATGCGCAAGCTCAACCGGCGCATCTATGAGGCCGACTACCGCATACTCCTCGTCTGGCTGCCCGAAAAACTACACCCCGACTGCGCCAACAAACTGCTCAAAATTATAGAAGAACCGCCCGCAAACACCGTCATACTCATGGTCTCGGAAGCGCCGGACTTAGTGCTCGGCACAATACAGTCGCGAGCGCAACGCCTCAACATACGCGCCATACAGACCGAAGACATAGTAAATGTCCTCGTCCGCCAGGAAGGACTGGAACCGGAACCGGCCGCCCACGTCGCCCGCCTGTCCGGTGGGAGCTACATCAAAGCGTTGGAAATAATCAGCGTAAACGAAGAAAACGCATTCTTCCTCGAATGCTTCAAAGGAATCATGCGCAACTCATGGGCGAGAAATGTAAAGGCCATGAAAGCCGCAGCCGACCAACTCGCAGGAATCGGGCGGGAACGACAAAAAAACTTCCTCGCATACTGCCAATACCTTATCCGCGAAAACTTCATGTACCGCTTCCAATCGCCCGAACTCAACTACATGAACAACACGGAAGCCGGCTTCGCCCTCAAATTCTCCACCTACGTAAACGAACGCAACGTATTCGAATTAGTAGACACCCTGACCAAAGCCGAACAACACATCAGTCAGAACGTGAACGCAAAGATGGTCTTCTTTGACCTCTCTTTGCGCATCACAGTCCTGATCCGGCGTTAAGTCCGAGGGAGAGGCTCTCAGATGGAATATTCGCCCAACTCCTTTTGTAATTCGCGGCGCGCAAAGAAAATGCGACTCTTAACCGTCCCCAAAGGTATATGGAGACTCTCGGCTATTTCCGCGTATTTGTAACCGCTAAGATGCATGGATAAAGGGATTTTAAGATCGTCGCCCAACCTGTTGATGGCGTCCGCCAGCTCCTGTAACTGGAAAAAATACTCGCTGGTTTCGAGGCCGAACTCGTCGACAACATCCAAACCGTCAAAGTCGGGAATCTGCTCCATTAACACATGAGAACGAACTATCTTATGATAGTTGTTGATGAAAATGTTGCGCATCACGGTTAACACCCAACCCTTGAAATTTGAATTGTCGACAAACTTATCCTTGTTGTCAAGTACCTTCAGTACCGTCTCTTGCATTAAATCTTCGGCATCATGATGATTAGAAGTGAGCATTAATGCAAAATTCCTCATGTTTTCTTGTATGCTCAACAAATTATTCTGAAATTGCAATGCGTTCATATCAGTTCTTTTCACGTACATTAATAATTGAGTTTTTTTCCTTTAAAAATCGAATTGCGGGCGAAATATACTGATAAAATTGTAAACAGAGAAACTTTTGAATAATATTTAATACAACAAACAAGTAATTTTAGGTAAGATATGAGAAATAGATGTATATATTGGCTTCTTGGGCTACTGCTCACAGCAATCCCCGCCTCCTCACTAACCACCGGAGCGCGACCGTTGATTTACACGATTGATATAAAAAGGGACATCGACAACACAACACAACTCTACCTCAGCAACGGACTGGCAGAGGCCCGGAGTCTGAACGCCGATGCAATCCTCATCCACCTCAATACATACGGCGGACAGGTCGACATGGCCGACTCCATGCGAACCGCAATCCTATACAGCCCGATACCCGTATACGTCTTCATCGACAACAACGCAGCCTCAGCCGGAGCGCTCATCTCCATCGCGGCCAAAAAAATCTTCATGCGCAAAGGAGCCAATATCGGAGCCGCAACCGTAGTAAACCAAACCGGCGAAGCCATGCCCGACAAATACCAATCCTACATGCGGGCTATGATACGCTCTACGGCCGAAGCGCACGGGCGGGATACCATAGTGCAGGGCAGGGATACCATCCTCAGGTGGCGGCGCGACCCGGCAATCGCCGAGGCTATGGTCGACGAACGCGTCATCGTACCCAACCTCATCGACTCCGGTAAAGTCCTAACCCTTACAGCCGAAGAAGCCGTCCGCTGGAGATACTGCGACGGCATCGCCGAAACCGTCGACCAGGTCGTCACCCAATGCCTCGCCTACCCCGACTACGAGCTGCGAGCCTACTCACCCTCATGGCTCGACAATATCAAAGGCTTCCTCATGAGCCCCGCCATACAATCCATCCTCATACTCATCATCATAGGCGGAATCTATTTTGAACTCCAAACACCCGGCATCGGCTTCCCCTCCGCAGCCGCCATCATGGCCGCCATCATGTACTTCGCCCCGCTCTATATCGACGGGCTGGCGCAAAACTGGGAAATACTCCTCTTCATAGCCGGCATACTATTAGTCGCCGTAGAAATGTTCGTCATACCAGGCTTCGGCGTCGCCGGAATAGGGGGAATCATATTCGTAATAACAGGACTTACACTGAGCCTGCTCGACAACTTCAATTTCGATTTCGAGAACGTCACGCCGCCCGACTTCGGACGCGCCACCCTCACCGTCCTACTCGGACTCGGCGCAGCCTTCATCCTCATGCTCTGGCTCTCCGACAGGATCGGGCGCGCGGGCCTCTTCCATAAAATAGCCCTGAACACAGACCTCGAAGCATCCGTCACCGTCACCGTCCCCACAGGAATAACCGGACGCACGGGCATAGCCGAAACCGTCCTCCGCCCTTCGGGAAAAGTAAGGATAGACGACGAATGGTACGACGGCGTCTCCGAATCCGGCTTCATAGAAAAAGGCGCAACCGTGAAAGTCGTACGCTTCGAAAACTCCCAAGTCTACGTCACCCGCGCCAATAAGTAACGCGAAAAGATAAAATCCACCCCCGCACACCCCGCCGGTTGCATGCATAAAAATAACACTGACAGACACGCCTGTCCCCCGTCCCGTAAGAAGAATAATTTGGGCGTGCCCGCGCTATCCGCTACAAGTACTCGCTCGCCTGCGGCTCGTTCCGGTCTTTCCGCTACTATCCCTCACGCAAACGCGAAGGCCTGCTTTTATGCATGCCGCCCCTACATTAACGAAGAGGTCGCCACGAGGGACGCCCCTACATTCCTCGCTGGCGCGGGCTTGCAGCCCGTGCCGATAGCTTGGTTGCGCACTTTGTGTTTTTTCACGCGGTGGGCACGGGCTGCGTGCCCGCGCCTGCGGCATATACGCACAAAAAAGGCGGACACACCGGCCCGCCCTTACAACCTGAGTTCGACGTAAGAAAAGTAAGGAGAAAGTTGGTAAGTTGGATAAACTTTAATATCTTTATAGCTGTAAATCAATAAAATAAATAAAGATTATGGCGCAACTTACCACCGA
>JAIRZN010000139.1 GCA_031267205.1 Tannerellaceae bacterium
TTTTTCAGCGTTTGTAAGATTACAAAAGGTCGAAAGGAAATTTTTCGGCGTTTGTAAGATTACAAAAGGTCAAAAGGAAATTTTTCGCCGTTTGTAAAGTTACAAAAGCTCCGCAGAAAACTTTTCAGCCGTTTGTAAAGTTACAAAAGCTCCACAGAAAACTTTTCGCCCGTTTGTAAGATTACAAAAGCTCCACAGAAAATTTTTCAGCCGTTTGTAAGATTACAAAAGCTCCACAGAAAACTTTTCAGCCGTTTGTAAGATTACAAAAGCTCCACAGGAAATTTTTCAGCCGTTTGTAAAGTTACAAAAGCTCCACAGAAAATTTTTCAGCCGTTTGTAAAGTTACAAAAGCTCAAAAGGAAATTTTTCGGCGTTTGTAAGATTACAAAAGCTCAAAAGATTTTTCGGCGTTTGTAAAGTTACAAAAGCTTCACGTGAACTTTTCGCCGTTTGTAAAGTTACAAAAGCCCACAGGAACTTTTTCGGCGTTTGTAAGATTACAAAAGCTCCACAGATTTTTCGGCGTTTGTAAGGTTACAAAGGCTCCGCAGGAAATTTGCGGCGTTTGTAAAGTTCGCATGGCAGGATTACAAACAAACTTCTCTAAATGTGGGAAAAGAGAATTATGCCGTAAAACTTTATGAGAAAGCCGGATTCAAAATTGTCGGCGAAGACGATGGGGATTATTTGATGTTGTTGGAATTGGACTCGGAAAAGTCGCTTATCCAAGCTTGCTTATCTTTTTTAGGCGGTCCATGTCAATGACTTTGATCTTGCGGCCGTCCAGGGCGATAATACGTTCGGTTGCGAATGTGGAGAGGGTGCGAATGGCGTTGGATGTTGTCATGTTGGACAAACTTGCCAGGTCTTCCCTCGCTAAGTAGATACTGAGAGTAGCCCCGTCTTCTTCGAGGCCGTAGCTGTCTATGAGAAACAGTAGAGATTCGGCCAGACGGCCGCGTATGTGCTTTTGCGTAAGGTTTACGGTTCGTTCGTCGGCTATACCCAGGTCGACGGAGAGCTGGCGTATGAAAAACATGGCTAAATTGATGTTACCCTTGAGCAAATCGGTCACGACGTTCATAGGAATCAGGCAGACGGTAGAGGCCTCGAAAGCCGAGGCGTTGGTCAGGTAGCTTTCCTGCGCGAAAGAGGCGCGGTATCCGAAATACTGTATGGGCTTGACCATGCGTATGATCTGGCTTCTTCCGCCTACGCCCTCTTTGAAGATTTTCACCTTGCCGTGTAACAGGCACATCATATCCTTCGGCTCGTCTCCTTCTACGTAGATAAGCTCATTGCGCTTGAAATGCTGCACTTTGGAGTTTTTACGCAGCACTTCCCTCTCCTTGTCGGTCAAAACTCTCCATACTTCCGCCAAACTTGCCGAAATATCGACATCTTCTTTATTTTGCCTGTTCACGATTATGATACTGTTCTAAAACATACGTGCGAAGCACAAATATACATACTTATTTTGAATTGAAATTATTTCGTAACAGTAAAAATCTTTTAACTGATATATTTGTTATATTTTTGTGAAAAGAAGAATAAAATTGACCCGGTTTGTTTACATATTGCTTGCCTGTGCCTTCCTGTTGAATTTCGGGATGCCCGAAGCGGAGGGCAAGACTGTTTCCGGAGCCGATTCCATTATGAGTCTGGTTATCTCGAATGCTGCCAGATACAGGACGCTGCTGACGAGTTCGGAGGCGGAAATATATATCAAGGGGCGCACTAAGATATTGGATAAAAACGCGCTGATACGCTTTGCCCATCATTTGTTTCCTGTGAACAGGAGAGTGCCCGACATGCTTTTCGAGATTGTCAGCCTTTCGCGCTTTGAGGCCCCGAACGCCTTCTTCCACGATTTCAAGACTATTAACGGCAACTATATCCCGAACCGGCAGAAGCAACAGGAGATTCTTAATTTCTTGAACCTTAATATATACTCTTCGACGGCCTTCAATAACGCGATATTGATGCCGACCGCTGCGAATGCTTTTAGATACTATGACTTTAGCCTGATGGATGTGGAAGAACCTGATTCGGGAGCTAAGATATACCGCATCCGTTTCATGCCGAAAAACCTCAGCCAGAAGTTAATTACCGGCTATATGTATATCGTCGACAATGCCTGGACTATCGCCAGGATAGAGCTAAGCGGGCATTATTATTTCTCCGAGTTTATACTCGTCATGACCTTCGGGCAGGACCCCAGCCGTTTCAACCTACCGGAAACGGCCGACCTGTCTCTCACCTACCGCGTGCTGGGCAATGCCGTATCCAGCACGTATCATTCCAAATACACCTACAATTCCGTCATCTGGGCGTGGGACAGGATGAACTCGAAGGCGCGCGATTATACGTCTCTCAACCTTTCGCAATATTACGGGCACTCGTCGGATTCGGTTTCCGTCATACGCGATTCGCTCTACTGGGCGCAGGTGCGCGACAAACCGCTGCCGGCCGACGAGAGCGAACTTTACGCCCAATCCGCCGAGGGGAAAGCCGTAACTGCCGATACGGTGTCCTCCGTTGTCTCCCGCTATAACTCATACATCTCCTTTACCGAATTAATCACCAATCCTATCAGCAGGGACTACAAGGATACGTACATCCGCTACTACGGCATACTGAATCCTTCGCAGATCGGCTATTCGCAAACCAACGGCGTCTCGCTAAGGCAGCGCCTGAGGATACAGAAGCATTACGACAATGAGACGCAGCTTGACTTTGTCCCCGAACTTGGTTTCATCTCCAAGCAGAAAGAGGTCTTCTACAAGGCCGAGCTTACGTGGAATTACTCGCCGGAAAGACTGGGTATGCTTCGCCTGCTGGCCGGAAACGGGAATCAGAGTTACTCCTTCGGTATGATGAGGGACATCAACAATCAACTTGCCGATTCCTCCTTCAAGGCCGAAGACCTCGACCTCCAGTATTTCAAGCATCATTACGTGGATATAATGAACAGGATAGATCTTTTCAACGGCTTCCAGCTAACCACCGGCATCACATATAACCGCCGGAAACCCATCAGCCGGAAGTTTAATGTCGAAGTAGGAGACCAGGTGAAGGAAATTGTAAACAGCGATTATAACGATTTCACGTCTACCGTCGGATTATCATACACGCATAAACATTATTACCGCATAGATGGCAGGCGCAAGAGGTATGTCTACTCGTATTACCCCACCGTCTCGCTCGAATATGCCAAGGCTATCCCCGGCATACTCAAGGGCGAGGGCAACTACGACCGTTTGGAGGCCGACGTGCATCAGAGCGTGTCGCTCGGCTTGCTTCAAAGGCTAAGCTATCATGTCAGCGCCGGATTGTACATGTCGAAGAAGTCGTCCTACTTCACCGATTTCCGCTACTTCGCCCGCCGTAACTTCCCCGACACGTGGGACGACCAGCTTGGCGGCGTTTTCAACTTGCTCAAAAGGGAATGGTTTTACGCCTCCGACAAATACGTGCAGGCGCACCTGATGTACGAGAGCCCGTTCATCATGCTTCAGTTTCTTGAAAAGGAACTCAGCAAATACGTATTTGCCGAACGTCTATACTTTAGCCAACTGTGGACGCCGGCCTTACCTTCGTATACCGAAGTAGGATACGGAATCGGGAATCATATCTTCAACATTGCAGTCTTTGTCGGGTTCGACAAGCTCACGTATCAAAGCGTCGGGATGAAGTTCGCCTTCGAGCTTTTCTGACTCCTCTTCAGGAAGAAGACAGGGCGGAGTCGGAGGCAGAGGGCGCGCCGTCATTATGCCGGTACAGCTTTTGCTCTTTTCCACGTACTCCTTGAGCGATTCCACGTTCACAATCACCTTCATCGCCAGGGAGGAGGCGTGTATAAAGGTAAGTTTGCCGTTTTCCTTCGTTATAATTCCTACGTGCGAAATATCAAGTCCGGGCACAGATGTGACGAAGCCCACCATATCCCCGCCGTGCAGGTGAACGGCGAAGGTGTCGATTTCGTACTTGGGAATGAGGTAGTAATACGAGGTGCGGGCGTTTACCTGCCGTTCGGTTTCCCGCATCACGGGAATCAGCGACGAGTCGGCTTTTATCTGCCTGTAGCTGCCCGGGTGCGACGACATGAAGCTAAGGTCGAACGTATAAGGCCGGCCGGCCGTTTCGCCGGAGGCATACTTAAGTATCTGCTTTTGCTCGTTTTCATACAGCCAGTCGGAGGTATAATGCAAGCGCCCTGCATATCCCGTTATAATCCCGTCACGATAACGGATGAGCCGCAGATGGTCGCAATACTTCCCGAACGCCGGTTCTCCTGCGGCGATGGTTCGAGAGAGGGCGATAACGTTCTCGACGAACGTAAAACAGTCCAGCTCACGCAAGTTAACGACTAATCCCTCCGGCTCTTTCTCCAGGGTAGCGGCCACGTAAGGCGTTTCGAGGAAGAAAGAGGCCGTCTCGAGGATAATGGAATCAAACGGCAAATCGGCCTTGCCTTCCATGAAAGACAGGTAGTTGTTGAATACGACGCTGTCTTCCCGGGCGAAGTATACCGTGTCTGTCTGTGCATAAACTCCGAGAGACACGAGGGTTGACGATAAGGCTGCCGCCAAGAGCATACAATGGCTTTTCATTCCTTCGTATATTTTTTAGTTGGACAATGTTTGAAGTAAGTCCCGCATTTTGATCCACTCGTCGCGGTATTGCGCCGCTTCTACGAAATCGAGATTCCCTGCGGCTTCGACCATTTGTTTGTGCGTATGCTCGATGGCCTTTTCCAGTTGCGGACGGCTCATGTAGCGGATCACGGGGTCGGCGATTAAAGGTTCCGGTTCGATGTAAGGCAACGGCTCTCCCGCCCTCTGCTTTTCCGCAATCAGGGAGACGCTGGTCTTTACTATCTGCGTGGGCGTGATGCCATGTTTTTCGTTATAAGCTAACTGCTTTTCGCGGCGGCGGTTTGTTTCTTCGATAGTGAGCCGCATACTCTCGGTCACCTTGTCGGCATAGAAGATCACTTTCCCGTTCACGTTGCGCGCTGCACGCCCGGCTGTTTGCGTCAGCGAACGGTGCGAACGCAGGAAACCTTCCTTGTCGGCGTCAAGGATGGCAACGAGCGACACTTCCGGCAGGTCCAGCCCTTCGCGAAGCAGGTTCACCCCGACAAGCACGTCGAATATTCCCGTGCGCAGATCGTCCATTATGCGTATACGCTCCAGCGTTTCCACGTCGCTATGTATGTAATTACAGCGCACGCCCATGCGCAGCATATAGGCTGTAAGCTCCTCCGCCATGCGTTTGGTGAGCGTTGTTACCAATACGCGCTCGTCCATTTCCACGCAGCGCGCCGTCTCCTCCAAAAGGTCGTCTATCTGGTTCAGCGTAGGACGGACGTGAATCACGGGGTCGAGCAATCCGGTCGGGCGGATCACCTGGTCGACTACTATGCCTTCGCTTTTCGACAACTCGTAGTCGGCCGGCGTAGCGCTTACGTATATGGCCGTCGCCGTGAGCGATTCAAACTCCTCAAACATCAGCGGACGGTTGTCCATGGCGGCTGGGAGGCGGAATCCGTAATCCACTAAGTTTTGCTTGCGCGAGCGGTCGCCTCCATACATGGCCCGTATCTGGGGGATGGTAACATGACTCTCGTCTACCACCAGCAGAAAATCCTTCGGGAAGTAATCCAGCAGGCAATAAGGGCGCTCCCCTGCCTCGCGGCCGTCGAAGTAGCGCGAATAATTCTCTATGCCGGCGCAGTGGCCCAGTTCTCGGATCATTTCAAGGTCGAACAACACCCGTTCGTGCAGCCGCTTGGCCTCGTAACCCTTCCCGATGCTGTTGAGGTATTCCGTTTGACGTCCGAGATCGACGTCGATAAGTCCGATTGCCTGGTTTATGCGTTCCTGAGTAGTCACGAAAAGATTGGTGGGATATATATTCAACTCGTCCTGAACGCCTATTTCTATTCCCGTCAGCGGCGCGAAGGAGGATATGCGCTCTATCTCTTCGCCCCAGAACTCAATGCGGTAGGCCACGCCGTCGAACGATTCTATGGCGGGGAATATGTCTACCGTATCCCCGTTTACACGGAAGCTCCCGCTGTTGAAGTCTACCTTATTATTAACGTACAGCGAGTCGACAAATCTCCGCAGCAGGTCGTCCCTGCCTATCTTCATCCCTCTCTCCACACGCACCACTTTCTGGGCGAAGGCCGTAGGATCGGCCATACCGTAGAGGCAGGATACGGACGACACGACTATCACGTCCCTGCGCCCGGAGAGCAGCGAGGCCGTCGTACGAAGCCGGAGCTTGTCTATCTCTTCGTTGATCTGCAAATCCTTCTCAATGTAAGTATCCGTAGTCGGCAAGTAAGCCTCCGGCTGGTAATAGTCGTAGTATGAGACGAAATACTCTACCGCGTTGGAAGGGAAGAAGGACTTGAACTCGCTGTAAAGCTGTGCGGCCAGCGTCTTGTTGTGGCTCAATACCAGCGTAGGCCGACCGATGTCCTTAATTACGTTGGCTATGGTAAACGTCTTGCCCGAGCCGGTCACTCCGAGTAAAGTCTGGTAAGGCGTTCCGCTTCTCAATCCGTTCAACAGGGAGGCGATAGCCTCCGGTTGATCGCCGGTGGGGGTGTAAGGGGATGTAAGTTCAAAGTTCACGAGCTATGATTTAAGTCTTATGGCGCAAAAGTACTCAAAATTCATCCGGTAAAAAGCCTTTCGGCATGAATTACATGGCAAACGCATTTAAAATTGAAGCAATTCTCTTTTGACACCCCATAGCGTCAATGGTAATGATACCACCTTCTATATCCAACAAGGACAGTAGTTCCGCTCTTTCCGCTACTATCCCTCACGCGGAGAGCCTTAGCGAAAAGGCAGGCACTTGTTTTACGCCGGCGCGGGCTTGTAGCCCGTGACGATTGTGTATTTGTATTATTTGAGGTATGGTAGGAGAATAAACGCCTGTAATCAAAGACATTGGGAGTGTCTAAAAGGCAAAAAGGGACTGTCTAATTTAATCGTTCCTTTAAAATCGACGGCAAATATAGTTAAAATGGAACATATACTATAATGAAGGAAGAATTTTTTTTCAAATCAGTCATTTTCTTTTACATCCTGCAATCCTGCGCTTTAAGAGAGGCGAAATTCATGCTGCCTGTTAAGATTTTAGCATCATTAAAATGGACACAGTCCTGTCTATTTTAAACGAACGATTAAATTAGACAACAAAATTTATAAAGATGATTCTCAGACTACTACAAACAGCAATGATGGACGGTAAAAACGTTTTGTTTTTACCTTGGAGACGCCCCCTGGGAAGGGGGCGTCTTCTCAAGAAGCATCATTTATGCAACCTGGAGTTGTCTAATTTAAATCAACATGTAAAGTTTATACAGTCAATAATAATTTAACAACATAATATGATGAAAAAATACATCCTGTATATCCTCCTTGCGCTTTGCGCCGTCAGTCATGGAGCCTCTGCGCAGGTCACAACGCAGGGGACGGATTTCTATGTGGCATGGGGAAGTAAGGGAGCGCCCCCGCAGTCGTTCATGAACCCGATTATCACTGTGTTCAGGCTAAGCCAGCAAATAAGGATTGCTGCAACTCAAAATTCAACTGTTACGCTCACATTTAAGGCAAACAACACTACCGTCACTTTTAATGTTCTCGCGGGACAGGTTTATACATACAATTTGGATTCTACTCAAATAACCAATGTTTATTCATGGGTAACGGGCATTTCAGACAAATCATTGTATATACATTCGACAACTCCCGTGTCTGTATATGCGCTGAGTCAATTGACGGCAAGTACAGATGCAACAAATGTGCTGCCGGTCAGTAATTATGGAACGGATTACTACCATCTTTCATATAAATCGTTAAAACAATACGTAGAAGAAACCGGCGGCACCTCAATTTATGAAGACGGTTACACGGTTATCGCCACAGAGGACGGCACAAATATTTACGAAAACGGCGTATTAATGGCTACCTTAAATACCGGGCAGGTCTATTCCGCCTATTATCCTGATGCGGATGCTACCGGCAGACATATCACCTCCAATCACCCTATTGCATATTATGTCACCAATACGTGCGTTAATATTCCTGTCGGAACGGCCGCTTGCGACTGTCTTTATCAACAACTGCCGCCGGTAAATATGTGGGGAAACACTTTCCTTGTTCCCGTCACACGTCGAGGGAAAGAGCGCGTCAGGATTTTAGCTTCGCAAAACGGCACGCAGGTCACACAAACCGGCGGTACTAAAAACACCGACGGGGGAGGGGGAGCATATAACCCTCCTAACCAAAACTCTTTCACGCTTAACGCAGGGCAGTATGCGGAGTTTGAAATAGATCTTACAGGCGGAGGAATGTATATATCGGCCGACAGGCCCGTAGCGGTAGCTTCCTACCTGATTGGGATGGATTATTCGGCATTAACCGTTGCTAAAGGCGACCCTGTCATGGCATGGGTGCCTTCCGTCGAGCAAATGATAGAAGGCGTCGCTATCACCCCATTCGTCCCAAGCGTGAATACGCAGATGGACGAACACCACGCACTGATAGTAACCCCTACCGCTACGCTCAGCCAGACAACCGTTTCCATAGGTGGCGCGACCGCTACCCAACTGGCGGGTGGCACGTGGAGAACCGGCAATGGCGCGGGAAATGCATACTCGTTCTACTCCCTGCCGCTAACCAATGCGTCGTCGTCCTACTATTTCCACAATCCTAACAAATTAGCCGTTATGGGATATGGACTGGGGAACTACGAGTCGTATTACTACCTTGCCGGGGCCGCGGCCCGCAACCTCGACGCTGCCTTCTACATCAATGATGTACATTACCAGGACATCGACGGCAGCGTGTTCTGCGGGCAGCAGTCGTTCGACTTCCGCGCCGTAATACAATATCCCCTAAGCTCCGCATCTGGCCACCTGACATGGTATATCAACGGCACGGAGGAAACTGCCGCCCGCGACATACTGCAATGGAACAAAGTCCTCGCGCCGGGCAACTATACAATCGAAATGCGGGTAATCGCCGCAGGCAATCAAACGCAGACGATAAGCACAAACATAAGCGTCAACCCCCAGGCCACGGCCGCCAACGTCACGACCGCCGACGCCGTCGCCTGCCTTAACGCTACCGCCACCCTCGTCGGCTCCTCGACAGGCGTGACCGGCGTCGCCATCTATCGCTGGTATGCATCGCAGGCAGCCGTGACACCCCTCCACACCGGAGCCACCTATACGACGCCCGCCCTGACAGCCACGACGACGTACTACGTGAGCGTCGAGGGAAACAACTTCTGCGAAAACGCTTCCGGCAATCGCAAGGCCGTGATGGTAACGGTGAGCGGCAGCCTCACGCCCGGAGCCATAGGCGCTGCGCAGACCATCTGCTACAACACCGTACCCCAGCCTCTTACCGAGACCGCCACCCCTGCCTGCGGCTGCGGCTCCTACGCCTACCAGTGGCAGAGTAGTGCGGACAATTCCACCTGGATAGACATATCCGACGCAACGTCCGTCGATTACTCGCCCCCCGCCCTTACGGCAAGCGCCTATTACCGCAGGGCTGTCAGCTCAGGCTCATGCGGCACGGTATACACTTCATCCGTCCTCGTCACCGTCTATCCCGCACTCAATCCCGGAAGCGCCGCAGGCAGCCCGACGACAGCCTGCTACAACTCCGTCGTCCTCTTAGTCAACGGCTCGGCCCCCACCGGCGGCACAGGTACATACACCTACCAATGGCAAAGAAGCACGGATAGCATAACGTGGACAAACGCCGGCACGAGCATCGCCTTCTCCGTCTGGCTGACTGAAAGCACATATTTCCGCCGTGGCGTAATAAGCGGCCCATGCGGCCCCGTATATGCCGAACCGGTATTTATTAGAATACATCCGTTACCGACAGTCAACGCCGTCGCCGACACGACGGTCTGCACCGGCACAATCGTTCCGCAGAAAACCTTCAGCTCACCCACCGCCGGCGTAACGTTTAGCTGGACAAATGACAATACAGCCATAGGCCTCGCTGCAAGCGGAACAGGCAACCTCCCGCAGTTCACCGCCCAAAGCGACTCCCCCTACTCAATAACGGCGACGATAACCGTCACCCCAACCATCAACAGCTGCGCCGGTACGCCGATTACATATAATATAATGGTAAGCCCCTGCGCAGTCCCCGTCAACCCACACCTCCGTTCAGGAGTGGTCTACTAATAATTTTACACTAATATATGACACATTATGAAGAACATATTATTATCAAGAGGCCCTCCCGGCTTCCTGAAAACAATGGTAACGGATTACAATCCGTTAGCTACGGATTACGATCCGCTGGCTACGGATTACAATCCGCTGGCTACGGATTACAATCCG
>JAIRZN010000143.1 GCA_031267205.1 Tannerellaceae bacterium
CGGTAATGCAGGTCAACAAGCCGCTCCGGGCGAAGCAGCAAGCGGGATGTACAAACCATCATTTATGGGCGATACTCGTATGGATGGCGCATTCGAAAAAAGCTTTCCTGAAGTAGTAAACCCCAATTCCATCCCTTGAGTTTCAACCCTTGAAGGAAGGACTGCTTTATTACATCATGCTTTCGTCACTAAGGAAAGAGAATCGCGCAACACTGGGATTCGACACGCAATCACAACCGACGGACGAGGAGAAAGCCGACACAATCTCCTCTCTTACCGGTGAACAGAAGGATGTTATCCGCAGGGACTTCATCATCAAACACCTCTCCGACACATACGGCGACTGCAAACAGTCACATCTGCTGCTCGAATTTGCATCGCTACATTTCCCCGTCAAAGTCAGGGAAATAAAGGAGCTGTACAACGAAGTGTACAAAAAGCGTCACACCCGCATCGAAGAACGCATCCGTCAATTGCAGCCGTTTACGGACAACCCCGAACCGGAAACTGTCGAAACAGACGACATTCCACCGTATCACAGACTGCCAGAACATGCATACGTCGGCGACATCCCACAAGAGGAAGAGGAACTTCTGAATACGGTGGATGATGAACCCGCCGCCTGATTTACCGTTCACACAAGGTAATACCCTGCAGATGGCCAAAAGGTTGTGCGCAGGGTATACTTTGTAAGTTAAATTACAATTTACCTGTCAGATTCACGGTTTATTCGTATCTTTGGCAGGTATCGAGAGCTGTTTGTCGTAATGCAAAATACAGCATAAGAAAGCGTTAGGAACGTTACTTATTCGTTACCTGTTTTTAGAGTCAATACTGTGTTTCAATTGGTTAGCGCGATGTACTGATTTTCTAAAGAAAGCTGGTAGCACTTATAGGAGAAAGTTAGGATTTTCCGCTTAAACACATAATAAAGAAAAAGAATCAATACAGGGCAACCGCAAAAAAGAAGGCTGCCTATTTTTGCAGGGCAGCCTCTTTTTGCGTTACAGATGTTCTTTAAAGGAATCCATTCCGTGATTCTTTCGTTAGGCCGGGTGGATAGCTTCGGTAGGACAAGCGTCCGCGCAGGTTCCACACTCTGTACACATTTCAGGATCGATATGATAAATATCACCTTCCGAGATAGCTTCGACAGGACATTCATCAATGCAGGTGCCGCAAGCAATACAATCTTCGCTAATTAAGTAAGCCATTTTCTTAAACGTTTATATATTAACAACTATTAGTTGACGCAAATGTAAAGGTTTCTTTCTATATATGAAAGGGATGTGCCGTTATATTTTGCATGAACATGTTGTTTTTACAATAACTTGCCCTTGATCTCGTTATTATTCGAAACTGCTTGCAAATTGAGACGTCTGCTTTTATTATCATATTTGTTTTTCTTCCTTGTCCAGGGATTGACAGCTCAGAAGGAAAGAGTGAAGAATCAGCCGTATGCCGACATGAAGCTGTTCCATCTGGGATTCCACATCGGCTTGCATACACAGGATTTGATACTTACCAACAACGGAACAACAGCTCCTTCGGGGCAAACTTGGTTCGCCGAGATACCTTCTTATGCGCCCGGCTTCAGCGTGGGCGTTATCGGGGACATGTTCGTGAACCCGTATCTCAACCTGCGCCTTACTCCAAGCATTCACTTCGGGGATAAACAATTTGTATTCAAGGAGTATGAAAACAATACGGAGTATACAACTTCCGTCCGTTCCAATTATATCACGATGCCGTTGGAGTTGAAATACAGTTCGGTGCGCCTCAATAACTACCGCCCTTACCTGACGGGTGGCGTCTACGGAGCTTTGGATGTCGGACGTAAGAAGGGCGAGACCTTGTTGTTGAAAAGCTTTGATTATGGTCTATCTCTGGGACTGGGCTGCGACATTTACTTCTCCTTCTTCAAGCTGTGCCCGGAGATTAAGTTCCTTTTCGGGTTGCGCGATTTGATTGAGAAAGACCGGCAAGACTTGATTCAACCTGAGTTGAGCATGTACACGGACGCCTTGTCACGCGGTACGTCGCGGATGATTGTGCTGACGTTCAACTTTGAATAAACATCATTATATATATGTATAGCGCGGGGAGCGCCATGAGGATGCTGTCGAAACGATCCAACATTCCTCCGTGCCCAGGTAGAAGGGAGCCTGAATCTTTTACTCCGAGCGTGCGCTTCATCAGCGATTCGATCAAGTCGCCGAAGGTGGCGAATACCACCACAACCACTGCCATCCCCAACCATTTATACCATGTTATAGAGGGACAATAAGCGGCGAAAACCTGCGATACGGCCGGCGTGACGACTAATCCTCCCCAAAAGCCTTCCCATGACTTCTTCGGCGATATGCGCTCGAACAGACGGTGACGCCCCAGCTTTGTGCCTACCATGTATGCCGCCGTATCGTTAACCCAAACGAAAACAAAAAGCGCCAGCCCTGGCAAGGGCGTATACTCGCCGCCGTGTCGGAAGAGTATGAAGTTGAGCATTGATAAGGAGGCTGCGCAATAGACCTGCCCCAAAAGGATGAGCGCCCAGTTATAAACAGGGTTCGCCGCCTTGGAGTACATCTCCCTGATAAAGGTGAACATAAGGAAAAGGATATACGGCAGGAAGACATTGCCGCCCGCCAAACCTCCGGCATATGCGAAGCAGGCGAGGAACAGGTACACTCCGCCCGCGACGCCGACTATCCTTCTTGAAAGCGTACAACCGAACGGCTTCATCAACCCGTAGAACTCCCAAAGGGTAAGCCCGACGACTGTTCCGAAAACATATGGGTAGAGACCGGGATATAAAAGACCGCATAGAATAACGCCGACATAAACCATCCCTGTCGCCATGCGTATGAGCAGGTTCCTCATACTATCATTCCGGCTTTGCGGTTTGCTGCTCCATGATTTCTTCCGAACGCGACGCCCATGCGCGCTTGCCGAAGATGCGCTCTACGTCTTCGGAGTAAATCACTTCACGTTCCAATAATACCCTGGCAAGCGAGTTATGCCCCTCGGCATGTTCGGATAGGATTTGCCGGGCGCGTTCGTACTGTTTGTTTATAATCTTCTGCACTTCGGAATCTATGAGCTTCGCCGTCTCTTCGCTGTACGGCTTGGAGAAGCCCCAGTCTTGTCCGCTCGAATCGTAGTAGTTAAGGTTGGGTAGTTTATCGCTCATGCCGAAGTAGACGACCATGGCGTAGGCCTGCTTGGTCACTCTTTCCAGGTCGTTAGAGGCTCCGGTGGATATTTTCCCAAGGAACAACTCTTCGGCCGCACGTCCGCCGAGCGTGGCGCACATCTCGTCGAGTAGTTGTTCGCGGGTGGTTATCTGGCGTTCTTCAGGCAGGTACCATGCTGCGCCTAAGGCTTTGCCTCGCGGCACGATGGTTACTTTCACCAGCGGGTTAGCGTGTTCGAGCAGCCAGCTCAGGGTGGCGTGCCCTGCTTCATGGTTGGCGATGCTGTTACGCTCGTCGGCGGTCGTTATCTTCGAACGTTTCTCAAGTCCCCCTACTATGCGGTCGACGGCGTTCATGAAGTCGTCCTTCTGCACGAACTTCTTACCGCCACGGGCGGCTATCAGGGCGGCCTCGTTGCATACGTTCGCTATGTCGGCGCCTGAGAAGCCTGGCGTCTGGCGTGCGAGGAACTCGGTCTCTATGCCTTCGTCTATTTTTATAGGGCGCAGGTGGACGCCGAATATCTCGCGGCGCTCGTTAAGGTCGGGCAGCTCTACGTGTATCTGCCTGTCGAAGCGTCCGGCCCTTAGCAGGGCCTTATCGAGGACGTCGGCGCGGTTGGTAGCGGCTAATATTATGACGCCGCTGTTGGAGCCGAAGCCGTCCATCTCGGTCAAGAGTTGGTTAAGCGTATTTTCACGCTCGTCGTTGCCGTTCATGTTGACGTTTTTGCCCCTGGCGCGGCCTACGGCGTCTATCTCGTCTATGAAGACGATGCAGGGGGACTTCTCCTTGGCCTGCCGGAAGAGGTCGCGGACGCGGGAGGCTCCTACGCCTACGAACATTTCTACGAAATCGGAGCCTGAGAGCGAGAAGAACGGTACATCGGCTTCACCGGCTACGGCTTTAGCCAGAAGTGTCTTCCCTGTTCCCGGAGGGCCTACGAGCAGGGCGCCCTTGGGTATCTTGCCTCCGAGTTCGGTATATATGCCGGGGTCTTTGAGGAAGGAGACTATTTCTTCGACTTCTTGCTTTGCTTCGGCCAGGCCTGCTACGTCTTTGAACGTTACTTTCTTGTCGTTGTTCTTGTCAAAGAGTTGCGCTTTAGACTTGCCTACGCTGAAGACGTTGCCCGCGCCGCTCGGTCCTGCGCCGCCCGACATTCGCCGCATGATGAACATGAATATCAGTATAAAGAGTATGAAGGGAACTATCGACAGGAACAGGTTCCACACCGTATCCTCGCCTTCCTCGTATGTCACTTGGGCGTTGATGTTGTTCTCGGTTGCTATACGGTCGTAGAAGTCTGAAAACTTGTCGGCCGATGGTATTTTGACGATCACCTTCGGGTCTTTGCCCAGCCTGTCGGCGTCTTTGTTAAATACCGCCTTGGTCTTATCCGGCTTAACGGTTGCTTCGATGGTGTTCTTCCTGTTGTACACGAGTAATTTGTCGAATGTGTTCTCCTGCGCCAGCTTCTGGAATTCCGTCCAGCCCATCTCCCTTGTCACGGAGGTGTTTCCCGTGAAGTACAGGGCGGCGAGCATCACAAGTATAGCGCCGTACATCCAGTATATGTTGAAGCGTAAGCCTTTGCCTGGTGTGTCTTTCTTTTGGGACATATATTTTAATTTGAAATTTTGTTTGTTCTACATTATATATCAGTTATCGTCCGGTATTTGCTCTATCTTCGAGTCCGCCCAAAGGCTTTCTATGCCGTAAAACAGCCGTTGTTCGGGTAAAAAGATGTGCACAAGCACCGTGCCGTAGTCTATTCCTATCCATCGGGCGTATTGATTGCCGTCTATGGAGAGGGGTTTCTCGTTCGCTTCCTTCCTGACGAAGTCCCAAACTGAGTCGGACAATGCCTGCACTTGCGTCGGGGTGTTTCCTTCGCCGATGACCATGTACCGGCATATCGCTCCCTGATGCATCGTCAGGTCTACCGTCACTATATTCTTCGCTTTCTTTTCCTGAAGGCCTCGAACGATTGTCTTTACTAATTCTTCCGTTTGTTCCATGTATTGTATTTGAGGCACAAATATAATCTTAAATTCGATTGGAGAGGGGGTCATGCGCGTAAAAATGCGGGTTCGCTCCTTCCCGTCGGCGCCTTGTCGCTCACGTCCGGCGGCGCGAAGGGTCATTGTCGTCGTCGGCTTGAGGCTCCGTTGCCTCGTCGTCGCCCTTGCCGGCGGTTGTTCGCGGCGCGGTGTGGTGCGAGCGGATGCGGATGTACTGGTCGATGTAGGAGTTGACGAAGTCTATTATATCGGAATACTGCGTGGCCTCGCCGCGGTCGCCGTCCAGAAGGCTTGCGGCGTATACGGCGTTGATTCCGTCGGTGAAATTGCGGAAGGAGCGGTCTACGGAGACGCGGGCCTTCTTCATGGTACCGAGATTGTCGTACTCGCCGGCGTGCTGCACGCGCTCGACGTACAGCGCCTTAAGCCTCTCGTTGAGCGCCTCCAGCGTAGCGACGGGCTCGCTCAATTGCAGGCCTGCAGCCAGGTTCGAGTACCTTGGCATCCTTAATTCCTCTATCATATGGAAGACAAGGGTAGTTATCTCTGTTATAGGCGATACGGGTATCTTTTTATACTTGTCTATCACTTCCATCAGCACGAGCGCAACTTCTTTCTTCTTCACATTGTCGCTGTACAGCGCCGATTTAACGCTGTATTTTATGGACATGAAGACGTCCTTGCGCTTTTTCTCCACTTCGCGTATGTATTTCGTCTCCACGGCCTTGGATTTACGTTTGTATATGACTTCTTCCTTCTCGAAATTGCGCAGGAAGAGCCTCCATAGCTTGAAGATGCCCGGTATGTCCAACTCCCTTGCCTTCACAAACGTTACTATGACGTCGTGGAAGTCGAAATGTTCACCGTTCTTAAGGTGATTGACGATAGTGCGATAACTTTTAATAGCTTTCATACATGCGTATATTATGTTTTATTACTGTTCCTTACCTTATCGCGGGCATTATCAACCGGTGACGCCTCATGCATCCGCACATGACCGCATATGTACCTTAGTTCAATACTTGCGAATGCATCATACGGCATGCTGAAGGCCATCCTGAGGTCATCCGGCATCAAGTAATGTGTAATACGCCGCAAATATAAATATTCCTTTTAATATACAATACATATATTGCATAAAAAAAATCCTTCCTTATCATATATTATCCGTACATTGTATAATAAAGCTTTTTTCACATAGCATATTATACGTATATGTCGTAAAAAAATTTATTCCATCAAATGTACGGTACGTATACGTTATAAAATAATTCCCAGCATGTCATGTATTATGCGTATGCGTTATAAAACGATTTCTGTTATATTAGATATTATGCGTATATGGTATAAAATAATTTCTTTTAGATCGAATATCATATGTATGCGGTATAAAATGATTTCTTTTTATATAGGATATTATATGTACACTGCATAAAATGATTTTTGTTATATTGGATATTATATGTATACGATATAAAACAATTTGTTTAATACTGGATATTATACGTATGCGATATAACAAAATTTGTCTTAGACAGGATATTATACGTATGCTGCATGGATAGGAACCTGTTTGGATGGTATATTATACGTATGCATTCTGCTAAAATATTTTTAAGGATATATATTATATGTATATCGTGTACAGAAATTTGTTTTATGACGAATCCTGTACGTACAGTATCTTAAAAAATATATTTTATGGCGTATATTATGCGTATAATGCTTAAAAAAACTTATTTTGGGGAGAAAACTGCGTCACCGGTATCTGAATACCGTAGATTTGCATACATTTGCTGCATAGACATAGTATTGTTATGAGCAGGGAGACTTTATACAGGTATATATATGTTGCGGCGGCAGTGGTTTGCCTTATGTTCGCCTCGTCGTGCGGAGTAAGGAGGATTCCGGCAGGTAAAAATACTCCGGTGGAGCTGTCGCGACGGCTCGGTTTACGTGTTACGGATAAGGATAACCTCAAGCTGTACGCTGCGGCAGCCGACTGGATGGGTGCGCCTTACCGCTTCGGCGGCGCTTCAAGGCGCGGCGTCGACTGTTCGGGCTTCGCCGTCATTATTTACAAGGAAGTATACGGCAAACGCCTCTCCGCCTCTTCCGAAGGCATACTCAGGAACAATTGCAAAAGGATAAAACGCGCCGGTTTACGCGAGGGCGACCTTGTTTTCTTCCGCACGGACGGCGGGAGCAAGAAGACTCCCAACCATGTAGGCGTCTATCTCAAGAACGGCAAGTTCGTGCACGCAAGCACATCGCGCGGCGTCGTCGTCGCAGGCCTCAGCGAGCCTTACTACCTGCGCGCCTGGATTACGGGCGGGCGTGTGAAGTGAGGTAAAGACAAGACAGGCCCAAGCCGTGATTCACTATTATAATGTATATTTGCGTTCCAAAAAGAAACAGAGCTTATGAACCTTACGGAACGCTTTTTGAAATACGCCTCCTTCGATACGCAATCGGATGAGGCATCGACGACGACGCCGAGCTCCCGCGGACAACGCATCCTTGCGGAAGAAATAGCAAATGAACTTCGCGGAACGGGTATGCAGGACATCACGCTGGACGATAACGGCTACCTCATGGCCACGCTGCCGTCGAACTCGCCGGAGGAGATTCCCGTAATCGGATTTATCGCCCACCTCGATACCAGCCCCGACATGTCCGGCAAGGGCGTCGCTCCCCGTATAGTAAAATACAGCGGAGGCGACATCATGCTAAGTCCGCCCTCAGCCGCCGGCCCTGTCGAGAACCCCGCCATCCTGTCGCCCGACGTATTCCCGGAACTCAACAAGTACATCGGGCAGGAGATCATCGTGACCGACGGCTCCACACTACTCGGAGCCGACGACAAGGCAGGGATCGCCGCCATCGTCTCGGCCATGCAGTACCTGTGCGAGAACCCGGAGGTAAAGCACGGCGCCGTCCGCATAGCCTTTACACCCGACGAAGAGATCGGGCGCGGGGCGGACCGCTTCGACGTGGAACGCTTCGGCTGCCGGTGGGCGTATACCGTCGACGGCGGCGAGGTCGGCGAACTGGAGTACGAGAACTTCAATGCAGCCGTCGCCCGCGTAACCTTCAAGGGGTTGAACGTTCATCCGGGCACGGCGAAGGGCAAGATGCGCAACGCCGGTCTTATGGCCGCAGAGTTCGCCGCCCTCATGCCCGAAGAGATGCGGCCTGAACGAACCGAAGGCTATGAAGGCTTCTACCACTTAGTCGACATCAGCGGCAATGTAGAAGAAGCCACGCTCACTTACCTCATCCGCGAGCACGACCGCGCCCGTTTCGAGGCCTGCAAGGAGCTCCTTCGCACGCTATGCGGCCGTATGAGCGCCGGGCGGCCCGGAAGCGTCGCCGTACATATAAAGGATCAGTACTATAACATGAGCGAGGTGATAAAGCAAAACATGCACGCCGTCCGCATAGCCTCCGAAGCTATGGAAGCGATAGGCATAACCCCCGTCGTCAAGCCCATACGCGGAGGGACGGACGGCGCCCGCCTATCGTTCATGGGCCTGCCCTGCCCCAACCTATTTGCAGGAGGGCACAACTTCCACAGCCGCTACGAATACCTCCCCGTAAGGTCGCTCGAACTATGCAAACAAACAATAATCAAAATAATAGAGTTGTTATGAACAAGACACCATTCACAGACGTGCACATAGCCTTAGGCGCCAAGATGCACGAATTTGCCGGCTACTATATGCCGATAGAATACACCGGCATCATCGACGAACACCTTGCGGTATGTAAAAGCGTAGGCGTGTTCGACGTCTCCCACATGGGAGAGTTCACCGTCAAAGGTCCGGGAGCTCTGGACTTTATACAGAGCGTAACATCGAACGACGCCTCCGTCCTCAGTATCGGCAAGGCCCAGTACACCTGCTTCCCGAACGACAAAGGCGGCATTGTAGACGACCTGCTGGTCTACCGCTTAGGCGTTGAGGAATACATGCTTGTCGTGAACGCCGGCAATATCAACAAAGATTGGGAGTGGTGCACATCCCACAACACCGCCGGTGCGATATTGGAGAACATATCAGGCGACGTCGCCCAGTTGGCCGTGCAAGGGCCTAAGGCCATGCGAACGCTTCAAGCGCTGACTAAGGTCGACCTTGCGTCCATTCCCTACTACTCCTTCGTCAGGGGCGAGTTAGCCTGGAGCAAAGACGTCCTCATCTCCAACACCGGCTACACAGGCGCCGGAGGATTTGAGCTATACTTCCGCCCCGGCGACGCCCTGACGATATGGAACGCCCTCATTGAGGCAGGCCGCACGGAAGGCATCAAGCCCATAGGTCTCGGCGCGCGCGACACGCTACGCCTGGAGATGTGCTTCTGCCTGTACGGGAACGACATCGACGACACGACATCACCCCTCGAAGCCGGTCTGGGCTGGATAACAAAGTTCACCGAAGGTAAGGACTTCGTCAACCGCGCCTCGCTCGAACGTCAGAAGCAAGAAGGCGTAAGTCGCCGGCTATGCGCTTTTGAGATGATAGACAAAGGCATTCCCCGCCACGGTTATGAACTGTACGATGTGGAAGGCGTAGCGGCAGGCATCGTTACCTCAGGCACCATGTCTCCGATGTTGAAAAAAGGTATCGGCATGGGCTACATCAAGACCGCGCACGCCCGTCCGGGAACGGAGATATACGTCCGCATCCGCAACAAAGACCTTAAGGCAGTCGTAGTCAAAGGCCCATTCAGAAAGCAAAGATAATCTCCTCCACCGACTTCCGTATCTTGGCGGTTGCGGCGAACAGACCCGGATCGGCAGGGTATCCTATCGGGATAATAGCGACAGGCTCTACCGTTCCGGGCAGATTGAAGGCTCCGGCCACAAACGGAGCGTCGAAATGACAGATGATACACGTACCCAGACCCTGTTCCGTCGCGGCCAGGCAGATGTGTTCCGCTATGATGCCGGCGTCTACATCCAAGTGATCCTTACCATCCGCCGGGCGTTTCCACGACCGGGCATGGTCGCCGCATACGACAATAAACAATGGCGCCGGCTTTATCCATTCCCGCGCATAGACGGCATCATGCAATTTCTTTCGCCCATCCTGCGAAACCACGACTAAGAGGCGCCATGGCTGGTAATTACACGCCGACGGAGCGAGGCGCGCTACTTCAAGGATGTATCCGAGCTTCTCCCCTTCGACGGGAGCAGGGCTGTATTGACGGATAGAGCAGCGTTTGCGAGCGAGTTCGAGTGTATTCATATCTCTGTTTCTATTTGATAGTGATTTCGTTTAATTGAGTTCCTTGAGATCAGTTCCCCCAGGAAGCCTGCAAGGAAGAGTTGTGTGCCGAGAATCATCCCCGTAAGCGAGATGTAGAAAAAGGGCGAGTTAGTGACTAAAGGCCGCAAGTCTCCCTCGAAGATAGAGATCATCTTCATCGTAAGCACATAAACTAAGGCCGCGAAGCCTATGAAGAACATCACACTGCCCCAAAGACCGAAGAAGTGCATCGGCTTCTTACCGAACTTGGACGTAAACCATAGTGTGATTAAGTCGAGGTAGCCGTTAACGAAGCGGTTCAGCCCGTACTTGGTATGTCCGTACTTACGCGCCTGATGCTGCACGACCTTTTCCCCGATCTTGTTGAAGCCCGCTATCTTTGCCAAGTAGGGGATGTATCGGTGCATGTCGTTGTATACCTCTATGTTTTTGACTACAACATTCCTGTAAGCCTTCAGCCCGCAGTTGAAGTCATGGAGTTTCACGCCTGAGAATTTGCGCGCTGTGGCGTTGAAGAGCTTGGTCGGGATCGTTTTCGACAGTGGGTCGTAGCGTTTCCTCTTCCAGCCGGAGACCAGGTCGTAGCCTTCCTCCATTATCATGCGGTAAAGCTCCGGTATCTCTTCGGGGCTGTCCTGGAGGTCGGCGTCCATAGTTATTATTACATCTCCCTGTACGCGCTGGAATCCGCAGTGAAGGGCCGGCGACTTGCCGTAATTGCGGCGGAACTTAACGCCCTTCACTGCGGGCGACTTCTTCCGCAATTCTTCGATGATCTCCCAGGAGCCATCAGTACTCCCGTCGCATATAAAGATGATTTCGTATGTGAAGTTGTGAAGACTCATCACCTTCTCTATCCATGCGTATAATTCCGGGAGGGATTCCGCTTCGTTGTATAGCGGGATGACAATTGATATATCCATGTTTATAGTTCCATGTTTACAGTTCCATGTTTATAGCTTTTTACCGCATAACAGCGCGGCCACCGGCAAGGAGAACAGTATGCCGTAGAATACGTTTGTAAATATGCCCTGTATAGCCATGCGTATAGGCGTAAGGTACGGCATTTTCAGCATAGCGTCTTCCGCCTGCGGAGTGAGTTCCCTAACTATAGACATAGCCATATCGGCAACGTTGTCCAAGTATCCCGCAGGTGCGAGGTAGGCGTAAAATACATAATGTAACAGCGAGACAATAAGCGCAGCGAAGAAATAAAGCAACACCCCATACTGCCAGGCTTGGAAAAAGCTGATTCGTTTCCCTGCCATAAGCCTGTACACATTGGTAAACACATAAGCGAATACGATAGTGAGTGGAGTAAGCGCCCAATAAACAATATTTACGGAAGGATTAGTAACGCCCCAGACAAAAAAAAGATATTTCACGACCCAGAAAACACCGAGAAATAAGCCGTGAAACATCGCACTCCTTAATAACAGTCCTCTGTTCTCCATAAAAAGGGTATTACTCGTTTCGAGCCTCTTGTCGGATTCGAACCAACGACCCCGAGATTACAAATCACGTGCTCTGGCCAACTGAGCTAAAGAGGCGGATGGGTAAGCTTACTACATCGCGCAGCTACAACCTGCGTACCCTTGCTGCCGTCAAGCCCTGGGGGATTCCGAGGGAGCGTGCCGTATAGGACTTACCCGGATGCAAAAGTAGCTATTTTTCTTTATCTTCCAAATGTGGGCGGAGTGATTTTTCATTACTTTTGCTCCCTCAACCCTCAAACAGCAAAAGAAATGAACGGATTTTCACGCTTGATCACTATGTTTATCACAATGACGGCCGCGTATGCCTCAGGCTCCGTAGCGCAAAACGTACAGTTGCATTACGACTTCGGCAGCGCTCTATACGACAAGGACTATGCCTCGCGGCCCGTGCTCACGTCGACCGTCGAGATGTTTAAGCCCGACGCCTGGGGTAGTACTTTCTTCTTTATAGACATGGACTATACAGCCTACGGGATAAGTTCCGGGTACTGGGAAATAGCTCGCGAGTTCAGCTTCAAGCATAGTCCCTTCTCATTGCACGTGGAATATAACGGCGGGCTGGCGTACTACTTCGGACTTAATAACGCCTACCTCGGCGGGGGAACATATACATATAATAATGTAGACTTCAGCCGTGGATTCTCACTGAGCGCTATGTATAAGTATATACAGAAACACGAGGAGCCGCACAACTTCCAGCTTACGGCAACGTGGTATCTGAACTTCGGCGCAGACGGCCTCTTTACGTTCTCAGGCTTCGCCGACTGGTGGCGTGAGAAAAGCGTCGTTGGCGACTTTGTCTTCTTAGCCGAGCCGCAGTTTTGGCTGAACTTGAACAGGCTAAAGCGCATCGACGACAACTTCCGCCTTAGCATAGGCGGAGAGGTGGAGTTGACGAACGACTTCGCCATGCGCAACGGTTTCTACGCCATACCGACGCTGGGCATAAAGTGGACCTTCAATTGAACCGATGAAGTTTCATCGCTGCATACTCGCCTGCATTCTCTTCGTCCCGGCTATGCTCGTGGGGCAGGCGCCGGGCATTAATGGGGAGATACGCTCACGCATCGAGTACAGGGACGGCTTCCGTAAACCGCTCGCCGATACGCTGCGACCGGCTACGGTCGGTTCGCTACGGACGCGCATACAGTTCGACTACTCATACGACAGGATCAAGACAAAGATCATCCTGCAAGACGCACGCATCTACGGACAGACGGGGCCGGCCGATACTCGCAACTCATTAGGCGTATACGAGGCCTGGGGCAGCTATGCGCTTACGCCGCACCTCTCCTTCACGATCGGAAGGCAGGGAATAGAGTACGACGATATTCGCCTGTTCACCTTAGCCAACTGGAGCCAGACGGGGCGCGCTCACGATATGGCGTTGCTCAAGTACGAATCGCCCAGCCTGTTCAACCTGCACGTAGGAGGGGCCTGGAATAATAGCGGCGATGATGAAAGCGAGACGGTTTATGCGGTTGAGAAAAGCTACAAGTCTCTCGCCTACGTATGGTTCGGCAAATCGCTCAGGTGGTGGAACGTCAGCGCAATATGGATCAACGACGCCTTCGACATGCCGGCTCATGATTACGGCGTTGGAGGAGCTATGCGCAGGTCGTTCCGCAATACGCTGGGCGGGAATATCGGACTGGGCGATGAGGCGTATCCGGCCTCGCTATACGCAACGGGGTATTACCAGTTCGGTCACGATGTATATGGCGCTATGCTCGACGCTTACCTCTTGGCGGTGAACATTAAATATAGGGAGGATGCGTGGAATGTCGTCGCCGGAGCCGACTACTTCTCAGGCTCGACGCCGGAGGATATACGCAACGGCAAGAACAGGACATTCAACAAGCTATACGGTAGCAACAACTCCTTTAACGGCATGATGGAATACTGGATAACGCCGCCTGTCGAGGGCTTGTGCGACCTGTACGGGGCCGTAACTGTTCGCCTGTTTCCGGGATTCGACGCGAACGCCGCCTTCCATTCCTTCTCCACAGTAAAACATCTTCCGGGTACGGATAAAAAGAACATAGGGGCGGAGACTGACCTGACGCTTAATTACGCCCTATCGCCGCAATTATCCCTTCAGGGCGGGTGGAGCGTATACTTCGGAAACGCAGGGACGGACTTGCTCAAGGGGCCGGATACGCGCTTCCCGCACTGGGGATACGTCATGCTGACGTTCAAGCCTCAACTGACGCCTGCCAAGTGACATCTATCTCTCATTCAATCTACCTTAGACACATGATAAGTTATTTACAGATAGAACGGTTGACAAAGAGCTTCGGTAGCCTCAAACTTCTCGAAGATATATCCCTCGGAGTAGCGCAGGGCGAAAAAATCGGACTGATAGCGCCCAATGGTTCCGGCAAGACGACCTTGCTCAATATCATAGCCGGACGGGAGGATTACGACAGGGGAACGATCGTCTTCCGAAATGACCTGCGGACGGGCTACATAGAGCAAATGCCTGCGTACCCTGCGGAAATGACCGTCGCGCAGGCCGTAAACGCGGGAGAAGATAACCTCAAAGTTACACAGATGCTGACCCAACTCGGTATAACGGACACGAACCGCAGCATCGGCGAACTCTCAGGAGGACAGATAAAGCGCATCGCCATCGCCGCCGTACTCGCTGCCGAACCGGGTCTCCTGCTGCTTGACGAGCCGACGAATCACTTGGACATCGAAACCACCGAATGGCTCGAAGCTTACCTCTGTCGTCAGAATATAAGCCTGCTCATGGTGACGCACGACCGCTACTTCCTCGACCGTGTATGCAACGAGATCGTCGAGATAGACCGACGCCGGATATATCGCTACAAGGGTAATTACAGTTACTACTTAGACAAACGCAGCGAACGCCGCGACGCGCTCAGTGCAGAATCGGAACGGGCGGACAACCTCTTGCGCAAGGAGCTTGAATGGATGCGTCGCCAACCGCAGGCCAGGGGAACGAAGGCCAAGTATCGCGTCGACGCCTTTTATGAGCTTGAGAAGAAGGCGAAGCAGAAACAGGATGCCGGAACAACCGTCAGCTTGGACGTAAAGGCGACCTACATCGGCTCCAAGATATTCGAGGCCGTAGACGTATGCAAACGCTTCGGCGATACGCTTATCACGGATAACTTTAATTACACCTTCGCCCGGTACGAGAAGTTGGGCATCGCGGGTAATAACGGGACGGGCAAGTCGACGTTCGTAAACATGCTCACGGGAGCGGAGGCTACGGACAGCGGCCGGTTCGACATCGGCGAGACTGTGCGCTTCGGATACTACCGCCAGGACGGATTGAGCCTCAACGAGCGGGCGACGGTCATCGACACGGTGCAGGACATAGCCGAGTACGTCGACATGGGCGACGGCCGGAAGCTCAGCGTATCACAGTTCCTCTGCCACTTCCTCTTCACGCCCGACAGACAGCGCGACTATATAAGCAAGCTCAGCGGGGGCGAGAAACGACGCCTCTACCTATGCACCATCCTTATGCGCAGCCCGAACTTCCTCATACTCGACGAGCCGACGAACGATCTGGACATCGTCACGCTCAACATCCTCGAAGAATACCTGTGCAGCTTCAAGGGCTGCGTCATCGTCGTCTCGCACGACCGCTATTTCATGGATAAAGTCGCCGACCATCTGCTCGTCTTCCGCGGCAACGGCGACATAAAGGACTTCCCCGGCAACTATACCCAATACCGTCAATGGGAAGCCGACCGCGAACGCACGGGCAAAGACACCCCTTCGGCGCAACGCGAAAAAACTCCTCCCCCTACCCTACCCCGCCGCGATGCTACGCCGGGCGAACGGCGCAAACCTACCTTCAGCGAACGACGCGAAGCCGAATCCCTCGAAGCCGACATCACGCGGCTCGAAGCCGAGAAGACCGAGATAGAATCGTCGCTCAACAGCGGAACCCTTGACCATACTCAACTGACGGCCAACTCCCTGCGTATAACTCTGCTGATGGAGGAAATAGAGACGAAAACCATGCGCTGGATAGAGCTCAGCGAATAGAAGCGTCTTCATTTACTTGTCTTTTCTCCCGTAAACGCTACGCTATATCTCATGTTTTGCAACATGTCGACGCTACCGATAGTTGTCTGAGTTTAACAACAGGCCCTATTTTATACTAAGAGGGCAGACAAAAAGGCCGGCCCACCGAAATATGTTGCCAACATAGAGTTCTATGTTGACAACATAGAGTTCTATGTTGACAACATAGAGTTGTATGTTGCCAACATAGGGTTGTATGTTGGCAACATAGAGTTGTATGTTACCAACATAGGGTTGTATGTTGGCAACATAGAGTTCTATGTTACCAACATAGAGTTCTATGTTACCGACATAGAGTTCTATGTTGGCAACATATTTTGGTACCCCGCCATGATTTTCAAGAGACCCGGAGAGCTTCTTGAGGATGATATGTTTATCATGGGAGTTTAACAGCGGACCCTATTTAAGACTACCCTGCAAGGTATTTAAGATACCTGTAAGGGCTTCGTTCTATTATCCCTGATAAGGCTTCAATGATTTTAGCGATCACCGGCAAGATTCTTTCCCAAAGAGTCAGGGCCAGCATGTCTTGCTGTACCTGACGAAATACTTCTCCAAGGGTTTCATAATCGGAGAATCGCTTGTGCAGCGTCAATACGGCATGGGCAATAAAAGTCAGGGTGCAGTCGGCTATCTGATCATCGAAGTCTCTGCATTGGCACCCTCCCAAAATCCTTATTCTTCCCTTTTTCCCTATGCAGGGTAAAGTCGCAACAGATGGTGGATGTTCCATCAAAAAAAGCCAGTAGCAGCAATTTGAATCCAAACACACTGAGTGTGCTGGCTTGAAAATACTTTTTTTGGGGAAACATATATAGTGTTCATGCCCGGAGGCGGCGTTTTGCGGGGGGAGTATGCGTTGAGCGGGTTCGGCAGCATGCTTGCGGTTTGCGCGTTTTCGCATTATCTTTGCCGCCATAGACAAACTATCACTATC
>JAIRZN010000178.1 GCA_031267205.1 Tannerellaceae bacterium
GGCTGTGGATATTGTAAATAAACTAATCTCGCTAATGAAATGAACGGATTCCGCATTTTACTACACACGACGCTGTTGGCTATGGCAACGGCTTTCGCCGCTCAAGCTCAGGAAATGAACGCCCGGATAACGGTCAACAGCGACAAGATACAGGGCACAAACAAGCAGGTCTTTACCTCGCTCCAGACTGCGCTCACCGAGTTTGTCAACAGCCGAAAATGGACCGACGCCATTTTTGTCGCCAATGAAAGGATTGATTGCACAATGACACTCATCATCAATGAACATACCGACAATAACTTCAAGGCCGAGATACAGGTGCAAGCCCGCCGACCGGTCTACAACTCCGGCTACGCAACTACCACGCTGAACTTCCAGGATCGTCAGCTCGACTTTGAATACGTGGAGTTCTCGCCCTTAGAGTATACAAACAACACGCTCGAAAGCAATCTCACTGCTACTGTCGTTTATTACATCTACCTTATGCTTGGGTTTGATTTCGACAGCTTCTCGCCCAAAGGCGGGACTGCTTTTTTCCAGCAAGCGCAGCAGATTGTCAACCTTGCTCAGTCGCAACCGACATGGAACGGTTGGAAGGCTTTCGACAGCGACCGCAATCGTCACGCTATCGTTACAGCCTTGACCGAGAACACCTCCGATGCCTTCCGCGAAATGTGGTACAGCTATCACCGCAAGGGGTTGGACGAGATGGCCGCCAATTCCGACCGCGGGCGCACTAACCTGCTCGAAGCCCTGCCGGCGCTTGAACAACTCAAAAACTCGCGCCCTACGTCCGTCCTGTTGCAGATATTCGCAGACAGCAAGCTCGACGAAGTCATAGCCATCTACTCAAAAGCCAATATGCAGGAGAAGCAATCCGGGCTAAAAATGCTTTCCAACCTTTACCCTACCGCCTCGGCACGCTTGGAGGCTCTAAATAAATAAAACCCCGTATGCTCAAGTCATTATTTATACAGCACTATGTCTTGATAGACAATTTAGACATACGCTTCAGCGATTCATTTACCGTCATAACAGGCGAAACCGGAGCAGGCAAATCAATCATCTTAGGCGCCCTATCGCTTGTCTTAGGCCAGCGCGCAGATACCAAGTGCGTCAAAAGCGGAGAGGACAAATGCGTCATCGAAGCGGTCTTTGATATATCGCAGTATCACATGAAGGACTTTTTCGTTGAGAACGACCTGGACTTCGACGAACGGACTTGTACGCTAAGGCGTGAATTGTTTTCTTCCGGCAAGACACGGACATTCGTCAACGATTCGCCGGTCGCGCTCCATGTAATGCGCGATTTGGGAGCGCAACTTATTGACATCCACTCGCAGCACCAGAATCTGCTGTTGGGGAATACTAAATTCCAGATGCAAGTGGTCGACGTCATGGCGCAAAACAAACCCCTCCTGCAATCATACGGCAAAGAATACTCTACTTACGAATCCGCCCGCCGCCAACTCGCTTCCGTCAAGGAAAAGGTCTCGAACCTGAAACAGGAAGAGGACTATATCCGCTCCCAATTCCAGCAGTTAGACGAGGCCCAACTTACAGACAACGAACAGGAAGACCTCGAAAATGAGCAGGAAACGCTTACACATGCGGAAGATATTAAAGCGGCGCTTTACAAGATAGCTACATTGATGAACGGCGACGATACGGGCGGCCTCCTGAAGCTGAAGGAAGCGCGCGCCACAGCTCAGGCCCTGGAGCGCTACTATCCGGCCGCGCACGAGATGGCCGAACGCTTAGACGTCGCATACATCGACTTGAAAGACTTGGCTAACGAGACCGAGTCCGGAATAGAAGAGATCGATTCCGACCCTGATCGCCTGCAATTCGTGGAGCGGCGCTTAGACACGCTCTATACGCTGCAGCAGAAGCACCGCCTCTCGTCGGTAGCCGAACTTATAGAATTGCGCGAAACTTTGCGCCGCCGGCTCGACACTATCGAATCGTCGGACGAACAACTCGCGGCCTTGTCGGAAGAACTCGAAATCGCACGGCAACGTATGCTCGAACAGGCCGAACTGCTTAGCCGACAACGTATGGAAGTAGCCGGCGACATCTCCGCACGCATCGTCGACATGCTGGCGCAACTTGGGATGCCTAACGCGCGCTTCAGCATAGAACTGCTTCGCAAGCAATCGCCCGACGCCGACGGTATGGACGACGTCCGCTTCCTCTTCGCCGCAAACCGGACGACCGACCTCGAAAGCGTCGCCATAGTAGCCTCAGGCGGCGAGGTGTCACGCCTCATGCTCTGCATAAAAGCCATGATAGCAGGCTTCACCGCCCTGCCCGCTATAATATTCGACGAAGTCGACATGGGCGTATCAGGGGACATAGCAGACCGGATGGGTAACATAATGCAGGAACTCGGCGCGAAAATGCAAGTGATCGCCATCACTCACCTCCCGCAGGTGGCGTCAAAAGGTAAGGAACATTACTTTGTATACAAACAGGACACATCGCAGGATACCCTGACGCAAATACGTAAACTAACGCACGGAGAGCGCATTAACGAAGTAGCCCGGATGCTCAGCGGAGCCTCGCTGACGGACGCCTCAATCGCCAACGCCCGCGAGTTGCTGCAATTATAAATCATAAACATCATGAAAGAAAACGAAATGATATTCGGCCTGCGCGCAGTCATCGAAACCCTTCGGGCCGGCAAGGAGATAGACAAGATACTCATCCGCCGGGGCGAACCCCAGAGCGAATTATATAAAGAACTGCTCGAAGCCTTGCGCGGGCGCGATATTACGCTCCGTCGCATCCCGCAGGAAGGGCTTGACAGGCTGACGAGGAAGAATCATCAAGGCGTAATCGCCTTTCTGCCGGCAGTCGAATACCAACGCCTCGAAGACATCATTCCGCGCGTTTACGAGGAGGGCCGCAACCCCTTTGTAGTGTTGCTCGACGGAGTGACCGACGTACGCAATTTCGGCGCCATAGCCCGGACGTGCGAATGCGCCGGCGTCGACGCCATAGTTATACCCACGCACGGCAGTGTCAGCGTCAACGCCGATGCGATGAAAACCTCCGCCGGCGCGCTCAACATACTCCCCGTATGCCGCGAAAAAAGCATCAACCACACAATCCACTTCCTCCAGGCAAGCGGACTTAAGGTGATAGCCACCGCCGCGCAAGCTGCCGATAATTACACAACCGTAGACTGCAACGGCCCTCTGGCCATCGTAATGGGCGCCGAGGATACAGGCGTAGCTGCCGAAAACTTACGCATCTGCGATCATATCGTCGGCATACCACAGTTCGGCTCCATAAATTCCCTAAATGTATCGGTAGCCTCCTCAATCCTTATCTACGAAGTCGTCCGCCAACGGATGGCGTAACCGTTGCCAAATTTGCATACGCAAAGTCGGAACTTTTCCCCACAAAACGACTATCCCCAAGATCCGGTCGGCGGGATTTCCCCAGTTTCGGCCTTCCGACGGCGTCGGCGGGTTGTGCTGCGGCCGGATTACGGGAAAATTCCCGTCGTCAGGCTGTTCCAGAGTGTTTCGCTGGGAACGGGCGCGTTGATTCGCACAAGTTCGTTGGATACAGGGTGAATAAATTCTACGCTTGAGGCGTGGAGTGATATTCCTCCGTTGGGATTGGTGCGGGTTGCGCCGTATTTGAGGTCGCCTTTGACGGGGCAGTTTATTTTTGATAGTTGGGAGCGTATTTGATGGTGCCGGCCGGTTTTGAGGTCGATTTCAAGCAGATAGTAATTGTCCGAGCAGGCGAGGAGTTTGTAGTGCAGGATGGCGTGTTTGCTGCCGGGGCGTTCGGTGTCGCAGGCGTATGTTTTGTTTTGCCGTTCGTTTCTGTACAGCCAGTGTGTGAGGGTGTCTTCGTCTTTGGGCGGGGGGGTGTGGACGATGGCTAAGTAGGTTTTTTTGAACTTGCCGTCGCGGAACATGTTGTTGATTCTCGACAGCGCTTTGCTTGTTTTGGCGAAAAGGACGACGCCGCTGACCGGCCGGTCAAGTCGGTGTGCGACGCCGAGGAATACGTTGCCGGGCTTCCTGTATTTTGCTTTGAGCCAATCTTTAAGTTGGTCGCAGAGAGGTTCGTCTCCTGTTTTGTCTCCTTGTACGATTTCGCCGCAGGATTTGTTGAGGGCGATGATATGATTGTCTTCGTAGATAATGTTCATGTTGGTGGGTCAGGTGTTCATTCCGCCGCAGCAATGTATTGTTTGTCCGGTTACGTATGAGGAGAGGTCGGAGGCGAGGAAGGTGGCTACGTTGGCTACGTCTTCGGGTGTGCCGCCTCGTCGCAGGGGTATTTGCTTGGCCCATTCGGTGCGTACTTCGTCGGATAGCGCTGCCGTCATGTCTGTTATTATAAAGCCCGGCGCGATTGCGTTCGCCCGTATTCCCCGTGAACCTAATTCTTTGGCTACGCTCTTGGCGAGGCCGATCATGCCGGCTTTGGAGGCGGAGTAGTTTGCCTGTCCGGCGTTGCCTGAGACGCCGACGACGGATGCCATGTTGATGATGCTGCCGCTCTTCTGTTTCATCATAACGGGCGTGAGGGCGTGGATGAAGTTGAAGGCTGATTTGAGGTTTACGTTGATAACGGTGTCCCATTGTTGTTCGCTCATGCGCATAATCAGTCCGTCGCGCGTGATACCGGCGTTGTTGACCAGGATGTCTATGCGTCCGAAGTCTTTGACGATTTGCTGAACCGTGAGGTGTGCCTGATCGAAGTCTGCGGCGTTGGATGCGTAGGCTTTTACTCTGACTCCGAGCGATTCTATTTCGCTTTGTGTGGCGAGACCGGTGTCGTCAATAGCTAAATCGGTGAATGCGATGTCTGCGCCTTCTGCGGCGAATTTGAGGGCTATGGCTTTGCCTATGCCCCGTGCAGCTCCTGTGACGAGGGCTACTTTACCTTTTAATAGTGTCATGATTATAGTATGATTTTAGAGAGTGTACGTATTACTTTATCAGGCAGGCGCCGGCTGAGTATCCGCCGCCGAAGACGGTTATGGCGAGCAGTTGGCCTTCTTTGAACAGATGTTCATTCTGGGCGTAAACGAGCGCTGAACTTACGGAGCCGGTATTGCCGAGGTCTTCGATATTGTGCAGGAATTTGTCTTCGTGCAGGCCTAATTGTCTTGCTATATTCATAAGTATTCGCATGTTTGCCTGATGACCGATGAAGTATGACAGGTCGTCGAGCGTGTACCCGTTCTTTTCCAGGAGGTAGATGACGTTATGCGGCATGTAGGTGCACGCTTGCATGAATACGTCACGGCCTTCGGGCATCATTATACCTCCGTCTCTGGGGCGCAGGTTCACTGCGTCGATGCTTTTACCTATGTGTCCGAGTCCTTCGGTGTATATGTCGATGATTTGCTTGTCCGTGTCCCGTATGCGTTCTTTTGATATAAAGAATGCTGCTGCGGCGTCTCCCCACAGGTGTCCGGCTTGCGGGTCGGATTCGTTGTGGTAGGCCGAGTTTTTGTCGGCGGAGAGGATTAGGGCTTTTGAGGCTTTGCCGGTGGCGAAGTACCCTTCCGTAATTTCGAGGGCGTTGAGGAACGAGGAGCAGGCTGAGGATATGTAGAACGCCTTTGCATGTTCTATTCCAAATTCGCGTTGAGCCTCGTGCGCTGCGGTGGCGACGGTGTCATACGGGGAGTATGAGGCGGATATGATGAGGTCGATTTCCGATATATTGTATGTCAGCTTGGGCAGGGCGTTGCGGACGGCGTCTATGCTCATAGTGTTGATGTTTTCCTCCCGCCGGGCCTTTGAGCGTGTAACGATGCCTGTACGTTGCTTAATCCACTCATTTGTCAACCCGTTCACTTCTAAAAAATAATCATTATGTACTCGTTCTTCGGGTACATAAAAGCCTGTTGCATTAATAAACATCACCTGTTTCTACTTTATTTTTATTCCGTTGAATATTAAATTTATCACATTGTCTCTACGCATCAATCTCTGTGAAGCGGTATCTCCCATCAGTCCCCTGATGTAAGGTACTTCGAGACCTTTTAAGGCATGGTGCAGCACCAGGGCCGTGATACTTGTGTCGGGCATATCGAATATGCCTTCCTTTATGCCGTCTTCGAGTATTCGTTTTATGAGTTCTATTTCCCGTATGTCAAAGCCTTTTCTTACCTTTTCGACTCTCCATATGTCACGAAAGAAGTTGGCGCGCAACGTGCCGTTGCGGAATACTATCGACTTGAAGGCTTCCAGGCGTGTGTATATGAATGTCACTAACTTCTCGTCCGCCGTAAGCTCTTTGGCGGCTACGTCGAGCAGCATACTGTATAGTTTGTCCACCTCGGTTTCTACTACTGCTTGATAGAGGTCGTTCTTATTCTTGAAATACGTGTACAGCGTCCGCCGTCCCTTTTGGGAGGCTTGCGCTACGTCGTTCATTGTTGTATTGTCAACTCCCATCCGGGCGAACAGTTGCCGGGCTACATCAACTAACATATCACGTGTTTTGGGTACTGTTATTGCCATTGTTGTTGCACATTTTAATTGAAACTGTGCGCAAAGTACTTAAAAAAGATTGTATGTTGCAAGTATATTATCAAAAAACTATGCTAAAATAATATCTTTGCGTCATTATGAAATGGGATAATAATATCATTGAGTCGTTGGCCTGGGGCAAGGCTATTACTCGTAAAGAAGAAAAAGAGAAGGTCGCTGCGCGTATCGCCTCTATGGTGACGGACGGCGATGTGTTGGGCGTAGGCTCGGGTTCTACCGCTTACACGGCGCTACTGTCGATAGCTGCGCGGATTAAGGTAGAGGGCTTGCATATAAAGGCCATTCCTACTTCGTTGGAGATAACGATGGCCTGCGCACGTTTGGGCATTCCTGTCGCTAATTTGGATGAGTACAGGCCTAATTGGACTTTCGACGGGGCTGATGAGATAGACCCCGAACTGAGCCTGATAAAAGGCAGAGGAGGGGCTATGTTCAGGGAAAAGCTGCTTATCAACTCAAGTCCCAAGACTTATATCGTTGCCGATTCATCCAAGATGGTATCACGGCTGGGCGAGAAGTTCCCGGTGCCTGTGGAAGTGTTCCCGCAGGCGCTTACCTACGTTGGAGAGGCTTTGCGCAGGCTTTCGCCTTCGGATATGAACCTGCGCATGGCGGAAAATAAAGACGGCCCCGTTATAACTGAAAACGGCAATCTGATTCTCGATGTATGGTTCGATTCCATTCCCCCCGATACGGAAGCGGCCATAAAATCTATTACGGGCGTAATAGAAAGCGGTCTTTTCATCGGCTACCCGGTTGAGATAATCGTCATGTAGTCGCATTGCGTGAACCGGGGACTGCGCTCTAAATCTCCTTATATTGCGAAGCGTTGACAAACAGGATGTCGCCTGTTTTCCCGTGAAAGTCGGCGAAGAACTTGAGTGCGTCGTGCTTGATTATCTCTTCGCGAAACCCTATTATCGTCAGGCCTGCGTGTTTGGAATGTATATTAACGGCGTCGCTAACGGTTTGCCCCCCTGCAAGTATGATTATCTCTATGTTGGCAAGGGTAATGGGGAGGCGTCCGGCGGCGATGCGTTCCTTTATTTCTTCTTTCACAGCGTCGCTCTCACGTGTGCTTGTGATGAATATCTTTATCTGACTCTTGTTCCAGTCGGGATGCGCTATGATGATGAATCCCAACAATATCATAAGGTTGGTATTTTTCTCGTCGGTTTCCCTTATCCATACATGTATGCCGAAGCGGTTGCGGATAGGATAGGAGGAGCCTGCGAAGATGCATATGTCGAAGTTGCCGGCCCTGGCTAAGTTGATATTGTCGATGATACGGGCGAGTTCTTCGGGATTGCTTTGTATGTATTCAAAGACGACCATATTGTTTTCCATCCCCGATATGGAGGGCGTTTGTATCACCTGCGCAATGGCCGATGTGTAGGAAGGCGAGATCATGGTGTCGATGTACAGGGCGCTGCCGAAGCCTTTTTGCCGTTCGATGAGCAGCTTCAGGATGTTTTGCGACTCGGCGCATGTCTGTTTGCTGTAATACCCCTCGATGTAGTGGAAGTATGTGCCGAAACCGTGCTGGTGGCTGATCCATTTCATCAGTTCGAGCACCTTGTCGCGCTCAAAGGAGTTGGCCGAGATGCAGATAGCCGACGGGCGCCATTCTTCGTTCGTGGACTGCGACTTGTGCTTCTGCATGAACACCCGCAGCCGGCGGTTGAGTTGGAAGAGCGCTCCCTCGAATATCTCGACAAGCCCTTTTTCGTCCTTGTTATAATGTTCCACAAACAGGTAAATGACAACGATAACCATATAAGATATTATCGTATACAATGAATTAATCATAAACATCAGCCACACCGAGAGCAGGAATCCTCCGAGCGAGAAATACCACTTCGACTTAAACCTCGGCCTGTACGACGGGGGCGAGCCGAAGTGATTGATAAACGATATAAGGCAGAGCGTACCGTAGGTGATGAGGAAAAACATGGAGATAATCTGCGCCACCACGTCGACATTGCCCAGTAAAACAAAGAAAAGGGCGATAACGAACGACACCATCGTAGCGTTGATAGGTTCGTTGCTCTCTCCCTTGCCTTTCGACAGGAAAAGGTTGATGCGTTGCGACGGGAAACTCTTGTCCGTAGCAAGCGCCTGTATGGTTCGCGGCGCTACAATGATGGATCCCAAGGCGGAAGAAAACGTACAGGCGGCCAGCCCGATGGGTATAATGACGCTGCCGAATACGGCTATCCTGGCCATGATTAGCTGGTCTTCGCTAAGGTCGGCCTGCGAAGCGGAGACGGATAGCTTCCATATCACTAAGAGGTAAATCAGGAAGCCGGCTACGGTGGCTCCCATTGTCCCCAGCGGTATGGATTTGCCGGGGTTCTTCAGGTCGCCGCTAAGTCCGACGCCGGCAGTCATCCCCGTGAAGGCGGGGAAGCAGATGGCGAACCAGATGAAGATGCTGTCCTTATTGAATAGCGTGAAATTATTCCCCGGTATCCTCGACAAATCTTCCCCGGGGTCGATAGCCGGTCCGATAAAGAAAAGGGCTAAGGCGAGGAATAGTATAAAGTTGACGGCGTAAAGCATTTTCATTCCCATCCCGGCGCCTTTGCGCATGATAAGCATCGCCAGGATGATCAGGGTAGGCACGCCGATAGCCTGTCGCGGCAGCTTGAACCCGAAAGAGGCCGACCACCAGCTATACAACGGCTCGAAGGCCTCGGTAAAGGCGACGACGTAGAAGGCTATACTGATGGCTTGCGACAGGTAGAGCGTGATTCCGATCGTAGAGCCGATCTTCAGCCCGAAGGAGCGCGAGATGATAAAATATTCGCCCCCTCCCTCCACGCGCGTATTGGTGGCGATCTCGGATATAGCCAGCGCCGTAGGTATGGTAACAAGGTGTCCGAGTATAACGATAACGATTGTCCCCCAAAAGCCCACCGCACCGATGGCATACCCGAAGCGCAGGAAGAGGATAGCCCCCAGTATTGTGGAAATAGCCGTAAAGAAGACCGGGCCTGCGCCGAATCCTCCTTTTGTTTGCCGATCTGTCTTATCGCCTGTCATCATAGAGGCAAATGTATACATTTTATTCAGTGTCTGTATCAAATGCACGACTTTTGCGGCTTTTGCGGCTTTCTTTCATTACGGTTGTCGGACAGTTGCATCTGCTGTGGCAGATAGCCTATGGTAACGTCCTTGGGTATGCTGACTGCGCCCGATGCGGGGAGCTGCAAACCGGCGAATATCTTCAGCAGCAGTGTTGGCAAGCGCGCCGGACAAAAACACAGGCCGCCCGCGACTGCTGTCCCGCAGATTTGCGTTCGCTCTTCCCCCTGATTTCTCCGTTAAGACTTCCGTAACCTATACGGAACCT
>JAIRZN010000029.1 GCA_031267205.1 Tannerellaceae bacterium
GGCAGAATAAAGAGGAAGAAACATAGTAACTTTTTCATTGCGTATAAATTTAAGTAAGTAAGTGTTCGAGCATATAAAAGTAACGCCGCGCGGGTCTCTTTTATCATCTTATCGGGGGATAAAGATAGCGAATATCCGCATCATTTTTGCGGAGCGGAAAGCATAACCGCCGGCCGAAGTCCTTTGTACCTATGTAAGGGGATAAATACCTTCGGCCGGCCGCCTATTTTCGCATCGGGAATAATAATACTTAATACCGGAAAAATTATGAAAGCAAAGAATTTATTTTTAAGCATAGCTGCGGCTTTGCTAACCTTTACGATAGTTGCGGCGCAGGACGTGTACGTAGCCGGAACTATTGAAGCCAAATCAGCCGTTGTGTGGAAAAACGGCGTACCTGCGACGCTTACGATGCCGCAGCAGGCGGATCTGATCTATATCAGCTCGCTTTTTGTTAACAAGGGCGACGTTTACGTGCTCGGCTACTATTACAAGACAGGCTCAAACAGCAGGCGGTATATCTACTGGAAGAATAATGCGCTCACCGAAGTGCAGGCCGGCGAATATCCCAGGGATATGTATGTTTCCGGCAATGACTTCTATTTAGCAGGCAGCAGGGATGCGGGCAAGAAGTATGATGTCGCTACCGTATGGAAAAACGGCGCGCCGACGGACCTCACCGACGGAAATGCGGACGCATACGCAAGCAGCATACATATTTCCGGAAATGATGTCTACATACTCGGAGGCGTCCGCTTCGAACAGCCGAGGCGTATCATAAGGATGTGGAAAAACGGCGCGCCGACGGATATTACCGACGGCGTAAATGATGCCGACTTAGCTCCGCAGGGAATCTATGTGGAAGGTTCGGATGTATACGTATCGGGCTACGATTCCGGTTACGGCAATGCGAGGTACTGGAAGAACGGCGCGGCAACAAAGCTGTCCGACGTGACCTGGGATCATGATATTATAACTTCCATACGCGCAAAAAACGGCAATGCCTACGTAGCGGGCTATTACCAGGATGTAGTAAGCGGGAAATACGTCTCAAAGCTCTGGACAAACGGAGTGGCAGAGGTAAATACGGGCGACGTCAAGTATGAATCGTTAGCGGTTGCGGGAAATGACATATACATATCCGGCTGGCGGCGCGGAATAGGCGCCACGCTGTGGAAAAACGGCGCGCCCCAGTCATTATCGCAAAACGCATCGTCGTCGGCCGACGCCGTCTTCATCACAGGCAGCGGCGCAGACGGTGCGGAAGATATTATTCCGGCGGATAAAAGCGTTTACTATGATATGAGTTCGGACGAAGCCATCGTAAGCGGCCTCAACATCGGCGAGAGCCTTTCTATCTATACGCCGGCAGGACGCCCGGCGGTTTCCTTAAAAGCAACGCATGAGACGGAACGTATCCGCGTGCAAGGCCTTCCGCAGGGAGTATATTTTATAAAGACCGGCAGCGGCGCTACGTTGAAATGGATAAAAAGGTAGGGCATCGCCTACTTTCTCCTGTTCAGCAGCATTATGCTAAGGAGTATGATGGCGAGGCCTGCAATCTGCGTCAGCGTAACGTCCTCGCGACCGATGGTTACGCCGATTACGACCGCCACAAAGGGATTCACGTAAGCGTGCGTCCCTACTTCGGTCGCAGGCCTCACCTTCAGCAGCCATATATAGGCCGAATAAGCCATGATTGAACCGCAAACGATGAGATACGTCAGCGCGAGCCACGAATTTACCGGTATCACGCGCCAATCTACGGCGACTATGTCCCTTTTCACCGTAGCGCATATCCAAAACATAAGGCCTGCGAAAAGCATTTGCCAAGCGGCGCCCGCGAAGGCGTTTACTTCCTCCTCGTTTGACGAACGGTACTTTGCGTACAACGTTCCCAGCGACCAGGAAATGCAACCGAAGATAAGGAGCAGTATTCCGTATTCGCTTTTATCATCAAACCCTTTGCTGTGGTTAAGCTGTTCGACATACAGCAATGTCACGCCGAGGAAGCCTGTAACCAGGGCCGATATTACGGAAGGGCTGCGCAGGTTCCTCTTCCACATCGGCGCATCAAGGAGCGTAATCCATATAACGGTCGAACTTGATACGATAGCTACAAGGCTGCTGCCGACATACCTCTGCGCCAGCATTACGACGGCCATATCTATGAAGAGCAGTATTATTCCGCTCACGGCGGACTTGCGTATCAGCGATTTTTTAAAAACATCCTCCCCCCGGCAGCGGCACCACAGCAGGAGTATAACCCCTGCGGCAGTAAACCGCAAAGCGCCGAGCAGGAACGGCGGAAATCCCCGCATAGCTACCGAAATCAGGTAGTAAGTAGATCCCCATACGACGTAAATAAGGAAGTAAGCGAACAGAATGCCCGCCGTCCTGCCCGCTGTTCCTTCCCTTAGTCTCATACGGTGCAGACAGCCTTGATTTTTTCCAAGCCCCGTAGCAAAAGCTCCCTCCGCGTAGCGATATTTATACGAATAAAGCCCTCGCCCGCCTCGCCGTACATACTACCCTCGTTTATCCAAAGTTTTTCTCTGTCCATAAGAGCTTCCGCGATGCTTTTCGATGTCCGCCTCAAAGCCGAGCAATCTATCCAGACCAAATAAGTCGCTTCCAACCTTACTACCCTCATATGCGGGAGGTGGCGGCGGAAAAAGCCGGTCAAAAGGGCGTAATTATCGTACAAATACACCTTCAGTTCCTCAAGCCAGTCTTCGCTTTCGTTATAAGCGGCGATGAGCGCCCTTATTGCGAAGGCATTAATTTCGCAGACTTCGTTCACGTTAAGAGCTTTGTCGATTTTCCGCCGTATACCCTCGTCCGCAGCCACAATATTGGCCACCTGCACGCCCGCCAGGTTGAATGTCTTCGTAGGCGCGATACAGGAGACGGAATTTTTGAGGAACGCTCCGCCCAAGGCCGCAAAAGGGATATGCGTATAGCCGGGGTAAACAATATCGCAATGTATTTCGTCGGAAACGACAGTGAGCCCGTTACGCAGGCATATTTCCCCGATACGCTCCAGCTCGTTCCTCGTCCAAACCCTTCCGGCCGGATTATGCGGGCTGCAAAGAAGCATAAGTTTGGCATTAGGAAGAGCCGCCCTGCGTTCGAGGTCGTCAAAGTCGATAAAGTATTCCCCATTCCTATAAAGAAGCCTGTTTTCAATCATCTCGCATTGATTGTTGCGTATGGAGGAGAAGAAACAATTGTAAACAGGCGTCTGCACAATCACCCCGTCGCCCGGACTTGCGAGCGCTTTTATAACAGCCGACAACGCCGGCACGACGCCTGTGGTGAAGAGTATCCACTCCCTGTCGATATGGAAGCCATGCCTGCGCAGAAACCAACCGGCCGTAGCGTCGAAATACTCCTTAGGCGTTTTAGTATAACCGAAAACGCCGTGGTCTACACATTCCCGCAAGGCGGATATAATACCCGGAGCTGCGCGGAAATCCATATCGGCCACCCACATAGGCAGCGTCCCTTCGTCCTCCGACATATCCCATTTGCAGGAATTAGTACCACGGCGCACAATAATCTCATCGAAATTATATTTCATTCCCATCAAGTATTATCTCACATCCGCCCGGGTTGATACAATTCTTATCAATTATCAATTCCTTTATGCCTTTAGCCTTAAGAACGCCGCCGGCCGGGTTTTTTACGCTAAGAATAATGCTGTTTACCTCCGCGTTCAATGTAGAATACTCGAAAGCCAGGTCGCAGACCTCGTCCATGCAGCAATTCACCATCGTAAGATTCGAAGCGTAGCATAGCGGTTGCGTCCCTGATATTTTGCAGTTAATAAGCGTGAGGTTTTTGGAATGCCATCCGAGAAATTCGCCGCTCACCTCCGAATCGTATACGGTAACGTTCTCAGTTTCCCAGAAAGCGTCCTTAGTATCGAGTTTAGAGTTACGTATAACCACATTCCTTGCGCCCTGGAAGGAATAGTTGCCCTGGAGATAGAAGTCGTCGACTTCAATATTCATTCCGTTCATAAAGATATAATCGCCCCCGTGCGCCTCGACGTTACGGAGCTTAATATTCCGGCAGTTCCATATAGTTTCCGCCGCATTAGGGAATTTCACGTTATCAAGGATCAGTCCGTCCACTTCGCGGAACATTTTCGGAGCCTCGACGACCGAATTTATCATCTTCACGTTCTTAGAATACCATATAGCAGCCCGGCTGTATATAGTAAACCGGCAGTCTTCAACAAGCACATTGTCGTTATGCCAGAAGGGGTACTTACTCATAAACTCGCACCTGTACGCCTCCACATTGTTACACTGTTTGACTGCCGACTCTCCGGGGTAAAACCTTATGTCCTCAAGACGCAGGTCGTTCGTTGCGAATAATGGTCTTTCACCCTCAAAAAATTTGTTGCTTACTACTTCTTTTGCTTTTGTTTCCGTCATTTTTTAATTACCGATTAGTTGGTTAGTATAGTTTTTAACTCGATTGTTGCCTTTTCATATATTGCTGTCTACATCGGCAAAGATAATAATGTTTGCTTGCGCGCTTTTTCATTCTTCAAATATTTTCCTTTATTCCATTTTGTTAACTCTTAAAACCGTCCTGTTGTTTGTATCCCCTGAAATCGGCTTATATTTGCATTGCAAGTTGAATTATAATAGTTGTGAACGATGATGCAAAATGAGTTAGCCTGCGATGCGGGCTGTAAGTGGAGAAGACTTCAGCAGGCTATGCGGGAGATTGACGCCGGCGGTTGCCTGTTGTCGGCGGATGTAAACCTGTATTACGTGACGGGGCGTATCTACAATGGCTACTTTTACCTGCCGGCGGAAGGGGACCCGTGGTTTTTTGTTAAACGTCCTGTGGGATTGAGCGGCGAACATGTCGTATATATACGCAAGCCGGAACAAATGAAGGAAATCTTCGCAGACAGGGGCCTGAGTATGCCGGATAAGCTGTTGCTTGAGGCCGATGAGCTTTGCTACAACGAATACGAGCGCCTGAAGGCTATATTTAACCCCTTATGTACGGCAAATGCAACGACGCTTATACGAACTCACCGGATGATAAAAACCCCGTGGGAGATAGAACAATTCCGCATCTCGGCCAGGATGCACGCCCTGACTTACGCCGCTATTCCCGCATGTTACAGGCCGGGTATGACCGACCTTGATTTTCAGTACGAGATTGAACATTTAATGCGCCGGAACGGTTCCATAGGTATATTCCGTACTTTCGGGTCTAACATGGATATTTTTCAAGGCAGTATCCTGACGGGCGATAACGCCGGTGCGCCTTCTCCTTTTGATTTCGCTTTAGGCGGCGCAGGGGCGGGAGTTTTTGCACCTCTCGGAGCTAACGGCACGCTGCTCGAAGACGGTATGGCAGTAATGGTTGATATGGCGGGGAATTATACGGCGTATATAACGGACATGACGCGTACTTTCTCAATCGGCAAGCTGCCGGAGTTAGCCTGTCGCGCTCATCAGGTATCCCGCCTGATCCAGGAAGAAACAGAACGCATCGCCCGGCCCGGCATATCATGCGCCGAATTATACCGCCTCGCACTCGCGATAGTTTCGCAAGAAAAGCTCGAACCTTATTTCATGGGAACGAAACAGCAGGCTAAATTCGTAGGACATGGTATCGGAATACAAATAAACGAACTGCCCGTGCTGACGCCGCGCTCAAAGGATATATTGCAACCCAATATGGTGTTTGCCCTCGAACCTAAGTTCGTTATCCCCGGAGTGGGCGCCGTAGGTATCGAAAATAGTTTCCTCGTAACGGAAACAGGTATAGAAAAAGTAACGCAGGCGGAAGAAGATATAATTAATTTGACATCATAACAACAAAAACAGAAGAAATGAAAAGTAAAATTCAAAGAAGTGTGGCTTTACTGCTCATGCTGGCCTTCGTGGTCATGCCGGCGTATTGTGTAGAGGCGAAAGACGTTAAGCCGGTCAAGAACGTCATCCTGTTGATTCCGGACGGAACATCCCTGGCGACCGTTTCTATTGCGCGTTGGCTGCAATGGTACAATCATCCCGAACTTCCAAAGCTGAACATCGACCCATATCTATGCGGGACCGTCCGTACTCACTCCTCCAATGCCCCGATAGGCGACTCGGCGCCCACAACATCGTGCTATATGACGGGCTATCCGAGCCTGACCGGATATGTATCCACGTATCCCGTAAGCGATCCGGACAACGATATTTATCCTGTGGATCCGGCGCGAGCTTACCAGCCGGTAACAACCGTCCTTGAGGCAGGAAAGATATTGCACGGCAAGGCCGCAGGTCTTGTCTTCACCTGTGAATTTCCGCACGCTACGCCGGCCGACTGCTCCGCCCATAGCTACAACCGCAGCAAATACGAATGGATTGCCCCCCAGATGGCGCACAACGACCTGAGCGTGGTTATCGGCGGCGGAGCGTCATTGTTGCCGGAGGAAAGCGAGGCTTACCTTAAAGCCAACGGTTATTCCGTCTACAAGGACAATTTGCAAGGTATGCGCAACGATAATAGCAACAAGATGTGGGCTCTGTACGGGGAAAAAGATATGGATTACGACATCGACCGCAATCCGGCCGAACAGCCCTCAATAGAGGAAATGACCCGTATAGCGATAGAAAAACTGTCGAAAAACGACAGCGGATTCTTCCTGATGGTTGAAGGCAGCAAGGTTGATTGGGCCGCTCATGCCAACGATCCGGTAGCTATGGCGACCGATTTCCTGGCTTTCGACAGGGCATGTGGAGCTGCTATTGAATTTGCAATCCGCAACGGTGAAACGGCCGTAGTAATCGTTCCCGACCATGGAAATAGCGGCGTAAGCCTGGGAGTAGACCGTTGTCCGGGTTACGACAAGCTGACTAAAGACCAATTGTTTCATGCTCTCTCGCAGTTTCGCCTGACATCCTCCGGACTTGCCGGCAAACTCAATTCGCAACCCGCATCCGAGGCCCGGAATATATTCCGCGAGTATGCCGGCATTGAGCTGTCTGACGCCGACTTGAAAGCGCTATATAACTGCAAAGGATATGAAAACAGCCCCATCCCCGAAAGCGAACGCTCGTCCGAAGGCATTGAAGCGTCCCTGTACAGCAGCGGATCGCTTCCCGATTTCATCTCCCGACTGATTACTTCCAAGACATGCATCGGTTTTACCACCCACGGGCATACGGGAGAGGAAGTTTTTCTGGCCGCCTATCATCCTGAGGGAACACTTCCGGCAGGTATGAATACAAACATTGAACTGAACGCATATCTCTGCGCCCTTTTCGGCTTCAACCGCGACCTGCTGGACGAGTTGACGGGGCAGTATTTTGTACGGCATACGGATGTGTTTAAGGATTATAAATACGAGATTGTCGCCGCGACCGACAGGGATAGTCTACCGTCTTTAGTAGTTAAAGGCAAGAAAAAGCAGTTACACGTCAAGCCTTTCACCAACATAGCGACGGTCGGCAAGACAGGGAAAGAAGAGGACATACGATTGAAGTCTGTCGTTATATACGTTGATAAAAACAACACCTTCTATCTTCCCTCAGAGCTGGAAAAATACTTGCATTGATTGCCTGAGCGGATTCCTAAAGGTTAAAGTATATAAAAAAATGAACTTTTTGAAGCCTATCTTTGTTCAATATATGAACCAACAGATGTGATCGTAACAGATGAATCTCGCAGATCCGGGACTTTTTTCCGGAAGCAACATTTGGACCAAAATCACGAAGCCGTATTAGCTTCATTAACGTGACAAAATTGACATGGTTTTTCATTGGTTAAAGTTAAGGGTTAGTGGGAGGCCGCAGGATGCGAATCTAACGGCCTCCGTTTTTTTACAATGCCATCAATTCCTTTGAAGTTTACAGTTGTTTAAAAGACAGGTAGGGCGACAATCTTTCGCGGTCAAATTCGGTAAATTCTTCCAGTAGACGGAGGCTATCCCAGCTTTCGAGGCGACCTTTACGGCGGCATATTTGTTGGATAACGCGCGCTTGTTTGTAAGAAATATAAGGATGTTTTGACAACACATCGGAATGGAGATGGTTAACCGACAGTTTGGCGATGAAGGAAGTATCGGCATGAAACCAGTTTTGCAAAGAAAGGTAGCGTTCTTCATCCATCCCATATATCTCCCGAAGTTGTTCAACAGAATAGAACCCTCCAAGCAAAGTTCGGAATTTCACTATCCGTCCCGCAAAAACGCTTCCTATACCGGGCACTTTTTTCAGTGTCGCAGTATCCGCCGTATTGAGTTCGACCACGGTGCCGACAGGGAATTTCTCCGTGCGTGTGAAAGAAGCGGTGCGGGTATTCCGGCGGGGAGAGCTTTTCTTCGCAGGCGGCAAGGGTGTTTCAATCTTCCGGCTTGTATCTATGGGTATGGGAACCGGGGCATTTGCCGGATTTACAATATAACCGGGCTGCGTTCCGACCGTAGCATTTTCCTTATAGTTATCCGATATAACCAATAGTATACTTCCAATGGAAATTAATACCAGCATCAATGTAAGCGATTTCTTTTCTCCCTTTGAGAAGTATAGGAGATCACGCCATCCGTTATTCATAATTTAAGGTTTTTTTTAGGTGTAACAATTTATTTTTGAATCTCTGCGCCGCGAAAGTATCGAATAAAAGGCAATCATGCAAATATTATGAATTTGCCGCAGTGGCTTTTTACGAGTAATGCTTCAGCCACCGGCCGTACTTATAGTTGCTTTGTGATATTGTTTTTCTAAAGAAAGCTGGCAACTTTCTAAAGAAAGCCGGTAACTTTCTAAAGAAAGCTGGCAACTTTCTAAAGAAAGCCGGCAACTTTCTAAAGAAAGCCGATAGCATTTATAGGAGAAACTTAGAAAAAATCATCTGTTTTATAAAGTGCATATTGTGTTGTTATATCAAGAGATGCGTTTGCTTGGGGAATTGACTCTCAAGTCAGGCGCACATGCTCGGCAAGCAGGATTGTACTTTGCAGGTATGGAAATTCTTTGCAGAAATATTCACTGAATATATCCGACTTCAGATTGGCTTCTATCTGATACGTCGTCCACAGTTTACCGTCCGAAAGGAGGCGCAATTGTTCTTCGGTCTTCAATATCATTGTATAGAGGGAGACTAATTGTTTGACCTTTTTGTTCTCAAAGGTGTAATGGATCATGAAGCGGGGCGTTGCGGAGACATCTTCGCGCAGCTTCCCGATTATCTCCTGCACCGTATTTTCGCGGCTGTGGCGGAAAAGTACGTGTCGCGAAAAGGGGTGATCCAGCAGTTCGGGCGATACTATGCTTTCCTTCTCCCTCCTGGCCACGTAGAGCATACCTTTATATACTACCGCTACCCGCACGATGGGATGATAGTGCCTGATGCGCGATTTTTTGCCTGCCGAGTATGCCATGCGGCCTACTACGCGGCCTTTGTCGTTGAGAACAGGCAACCATGTCTCGTTTTTCAGTTCGCGGCCCATTGCGTACAGGCGGATTTGCTCATAGAATATGACCAGCACGCCTATCGCGGCGCCGGTATAGTGGTAGAACACGCGGATAAAGCCGGCATCTTCGACAAAGGAGGCTTTAGGCAGATGGGTATGGAGGAGAACTATAAAAAGGTATAGAGTGTACAAGGTCTGAAGTATTTCGGCTACGAAAAAGGCTTCGGTAAGCGTGGCCCGGAACGATACCTGACGGCGAAGCTGCAGGTTCCTTACCCGCATTAGCATACTCCGCTTGAAGAAGCCCGCAAGGCCGAGTATTGATACCAGCATAACCTCGCCTATTATGGGAGAGTATAAATTCAATGACATCTCGGTGTCGAAGAAAAGGAAAACCGAGTAACACAAATAGGTCGCGATCACGGGTATCAGCAGAAACTGGTAGATGTCCTTCCTTGCAAATAGATGGAATACTCCAAGCAGAAGTACGGAGAGTGATAAACCGGTGATAAAGGAGGCTACATGCGAGATATAAAGATCAAGTATCATTGAAAGCAACAGTGGCGTAATTCCGATCGCCTGGTTGTTTAGTATCTTTTCTGTTTTTGTTCCCATCTTAATGCGCTCTATTAATACAACAATTTACGGCAGGAAAAGTTCCCTTGATCAGAGGTGTTTCTCCGCATAATAGGACGAACGAATCAGCGGCCCGCTTTCAACTACCCTGAATCCTTTACCGATAGCGGCCGTCTTGAAGGCTTCGAACTGCGTTGGCGGGATGTAGGCGGCGACGGGAATGTTCCTACCCGAGGGCTGAAGGTATTGCCCGATAGTGAGTATCCTTACGCCTGTCTGCAGGACGTCGTCCATCAGTTCGAGAACTTCGCTCTCCGTTTCTCCCAGCCCAAGCATGAGTCCGGTTTTGGCCGTCACCTGCCGTCCGGATATATGCTTGAGGACGGCGAGGCTCACTTCATATCTGGCGGCGCTACGGATATGGGGTGTCAGGCGGCGAACGGTTTCCATATTATGCGATATGATTTGGGGCGATGCGTCGATCACGATGTCGGTCAGACCTGTTTCTCCCCTGAAGTCCGGGATGAGAGCCTCTATTGTTGTCTGCGGGTTCAGCGTCTTCACCGCCCGTATTGTTGCGGCCCAGTGGCCTGCGCCCATATCGGGGAGGTCGTCGCGGTCGACCGAAGTGATTACGGCATGTTTAAGTCCCATAAGCCGTATGCTCTCGGCCACCTGCCGCGGTTCGCCGGGGTTCAGCGGCGCAGGGCGTCCTGTCTTGGTGTTGCAGAATCTGCACGAGCGGGTGCATATATCTCCGGCGATCATGAACGTTGCCGTCCCCCGGCTCCAACATTCG
>JAIRZN010000124.1 GCA_031267205.1 Tannerellaceae bacterium
AGATCAAAGGTGGATGGGCTGGGCAGACTATCGGCTGTACTTACGGGGGGCCGACTGAGTTTAGGTACCCTGGCACTATGATGCAGGAATATATTCCTATCGCTTGGCCTGACGGGTACATCAAGTCCTGGATGATTAACACGCCGGGCCTTTACGATGATATTTACATGGATCTTACTTTTGTCGACGTATTCGAACGCCTGGGCCTTGATGCGCCGGTGGACTCCTTTGCCATGGCTTTCGCTACGGCCGGGTATACTCTTTGGCACGCTAACCAGGCGGCGCGATACAATATCCTGAACGGTATCATGCCTCCTGCCTCCGGGCACTGGCTCAATAATCCGCACTCCGATGACATCGACTACCAGATCGAGGCTGATTACGCCGGACTTATGTCGCCGGGCATGCCCAACACGGCGTCGGATATTTCGGACAAGATCGGGCATATAATGAACTACGGCGACGGATGGTACGGGGGCGTTTACGTGGGCGCAATGTATGCGCTGGCTTTTGTCTCGGACGACGTGGAGTTTGTTGTCTCCGAGGCTTTGAAATCTATTCCCCAGCAGAGTATTTACTACCAGTGTATGAGCGACGTCATCCGCTGGCATAAACAGTACCCGAACGACTGGAGGCAGGCGTGGGCGGAGTGCGAGAAGAAGTGGAGCCAGGATGTGGGATGCCCCGACGGCGTTTTCGTGCCCTTTAATATCGACGCGGTCATCAACAGCGCCTACATTATTATAGGTTTACTTTACGGAGAGGGAAATTTCGACCGTACGATCGACATCGCCACGCGCTGCGGTCAGGATTCGGATTGCAACCCTGCTTCTGCCGGAGGCATCCTCGGCACGATTCTCGGATACTCGCGCATCCCGGAACGGTGGATGAAAAACCTTCGCGAGGTGGAGGATATTAATTTCGCGTATACCTCGATCTCCCTGAACAAGACTTACCAGATGAGCTACAACCAGGCCCTCGGATTGATCGGGCGTAACGGGGGATCGCAGGCCGCCGACAATGTCACGATCGCCGTGCAAAAACCCGTGCCGGTGCGCTACGAAAAGGGCTTCGAGGGACATTATCCTACGGCGCGCATAGACATTGACGACGTGATTGCAGACGTGGGCGAGGTCGAGTTTGAAGGCATCGGCATCGTATTCAACGGACAGGTGCGCGGCGGAAAAGACTACGTCGCCGAAGCGGAAATGTACATAGACGGACAGCTCGCCGAACGTGTCAAACTCCCCGCAGCCTACACCACGCGCCGCCACGACCTCTTCTGGAAATATCAACTGCCTCCGGGACGCCACACGGCCTCCTTCCGCTGGCTCAACCCCGTCGACGGCGCCTCCATACGCTTCGGGGATGCAATAATCTACGCGCAAGCGAATTGACATTGATTTGAATTGAATTGTGAACTCAGGATTGGGAGTTGGGAGTTAGACTGCTTAGTCATAATTCCCGATTCCCGATTTTTGACTACCAATTGGAGATTTTTTTGCACGACCTCCGGCATTGCTGGGGGCGTATTTTTTTTGCACGACCCCCAACATCTTTTGGAGGCGTATTTTTTTAGCACGACCTCCAAAAACATCTTTTGAACGAATATTTTTCATGCACGAACCTCCAACGCTCAATGGGATCTTGATTTTTTTCGCGAAAAAATCGTATAATCTGTTGCGGATTAAAAAAAACAATATATCTTTACGGCAGTGAAATTACCCACTCAAAAAATAATGCGTATGAAGAACATTTCAATTAAAATCAGTCCCTCGTTTTATAACAGACTAAGGAATAACGAGCACGTTGGCTTATTCACCAACATTGACGTCGTTTTGGAAGAAAAGAAGGCGGAATTGCCGGAAATACAGCCGCTGCAGCAGGGTTTCCACAAATTGTATAAAGAGGAGGAGGAGATCTACAAGCGGGATGCTATGGCGGTGGAAACTAAGTTCATCGCGGATGCTAACCAGACGCGGCGCGACGCGTTCAGGGTTGTCGGGCTGGTCGTCGAGATGGCTGAATTGGGCGCTGACCCTGCTGCCAAGGATGCGGCCGTCCTGCTCAGGGAAGTGCTGCACAATTATCGCTCCGTCCCCTTGGCGCCGATGAATGAGGTCACGCCGTTAATCCATAACATGATCGAGGACTTGCACAAGCCGCGTTACTCGACTGCCGTCACTACGCTTAAGCTCGGTGACGCCGTCGACCGCCTGGAGCAGGTGAACGACGACTTTAACGAGATATACGCCGAACGGTCGCACAGCCAGGAAATTTCCGGTATAGAAGGCAAGATGAGGGATATACGTCGCAAAGTCAACAAGTCCTTTTTCAATCTTTCAGAGGGTATCAACTCATTTTGCGTAGCAAAAAAACTCTTGGGAGTGGCCGATGCGGCTAATCCGTACTGGAATGTTATTGTGCTAATCGAGGGCTTTATAGACCAGGCCCAGCGCGTCCTCGAGCACCGTTTGCCCGGCTCGCCGGCAGGCAGCGGCAACTCAGGCGGCGATAATGACGACGACGTCGAAATCCCGGGACATGGCGTCCCTACGCTCGCCATATCAAGCCAAACCATCGTGAGCGCGACCAGTATGCTGCTCGTGGCGGAAGACCAGGCGACATTTGCCATGACTCTCTATCCGGCGGCCTTGGACGGCATAATGACGCTGTCGGCCGACGATTATAACGATTACCACGACTTTCCCATAACTGCATTCGAGATGGACGGCGGCAAGGCGGTAGGCTTCACCGTCGCTCCTCCGCAGGACGGCATGGCATTCCGCCAGCCGATGTATGTCATGACGCAGGCGCGAGCGGAAATTATCAAGGACGGCAAAACGCTGGCGATATTGACTGGTGTCGTCTGGCCGGAGTCCTTTTGGGGATAATCCTGATTTGTGACCTGTAATTGATGGGAGACGTGGGGGGCCGCGTCTCCCTTTTCATTTTCCGGCGCTCGCGTCTTTTCATGCGGCGCACGGGTTCCCGATTCCCGGCTGATTTTCTCCTCCGCAGGCCACCGCCGGAGATGGTGATATGTCAAATAAAAAACGCTATCTTCGGGACATGAAAATAAAGACACACATTAACAACAACATCCGGCAAATAAGATATTCAATCCAAGTTATGAAAAACTTCCCGCTATGCCTGTTCGCCCTCCTGTGCGCCGCCACGTTATACGCGCAAGACGACGGTTTGCCGGTCCGGTACCTTACGGCGGCGGGCGAATATTCGCCACTGTATACGGGCAAGATGCCTCTGCCTTACGCGGCGTATTTTACTAATTATCCCTACCTGAAGACGGCCGGATTCACTGCCGGCGAGCTGTCGTTCGGCGGCATAGCCTACACGGGCGTCAGGATGCGCCTGGATGTATACCGCGACCGTTTGCTGGCCGTTCCTGAGGCCGGAGGATATGAGGTGATACTTCCGCAGGAGCAGGTGGGGCATGCGCTTTTGCACGGCTACCACATTTTTTACCACCGCGCCGACAGTCTGGAAAATTGCCCTCCCGAAGGATATTACCTGCTCCTGCACGATGCAGGCTGCCGTGCGCTGGCTCGCGTGACGTGCTCTATGCGCGAGGTGAGCAAGGATGGGGAGACGACAGGCTGGTTCAGGTTTGCGACGCGCTACTATGTACTCAAGGACGGCGTATATCATGCGGTGGGCAGTAAGGGGTCGGTCTTGAAGGTCTTCGCTTCGCACCGCCGCGAGCTTAGCCGCTTTATATCCGAGCGCCGTCTTAATTTCCGCAGGAATACGGAGGAGGCCATCGTATCTGTCGTCAAGCAATATGAATTATTAAACGCCGGCTTATGAAAAAGCTAACCTTAGCTCTCCTCTGCTCCATGTGCATAGCCGTCGCCGGCGCGCAGCAGAAAGTGACCCTGACGCTGGAAGAATGCACAGCCGAGGAGTTGTTTACCGAGGTGGAGAGGCAAACTTCCTTCCGCATATACTGCCTGCCCCAGGATACTGTTGCGCTACGGTTCGCACTGCGCTGCGCCGACGAGGATGCGGCCGCAGCTCTGCGGAGGGCCTTGCAACCGGCGGGATTGACGGTCTCGGTCTTCGGCGACGCCTTGTTTATCATTAAAGGAAGGGAGCTCATCACCTCGCTGCCGCCAAACTACCGGCAGGACGGCGCAGATGCCGCGCAAGCCGTCGCGGAAGCCGTCGACATGTCCGCGCTTATGCCATCCGAGCGCAACGCCGGTCGCGCCTCGTCCGAGAATATTGTCTACGAGATAGGCTCGCCCACGGCATCCCCGATAGCCGCCGCATCAGGGAAAGCAACCGTCAGCGGCATAGTAACCGATTTCAGCTCCGGCGAACCCATCCCCGGCGTGGCCGTATTTATACGCGAGCCGATGACGGGTACGACTACCGACGCGACAGGCTTCTATACCCTCGACCTGCCCGCCGGGCGGCACGAATTGAACATACAAGGCGTGGGAATGAAGGACGCCCGACGGCAATTGCAGGTATACTCCAGCGGAAAGTTAGACGTCGAGCTCGATGAACAAGTATACAGCCTCGGCGAAGTCACCGTATCCTCCGAGCGCCTCGCCCGCGTCCGCAATACGACCATAGGCATGGAACGCTTGGCGATTAAGGACATGAAGAACATGCCGACAGCCTTCGGCGAAGTAGATATAATGAAAGTCGTACTCTCGCTGCCCGGCGTCAAGTCGGTAGGCGAAGCAGCGAGCGGCTTCAACGTCCGTGGCGGAGCGACGGATCAGAATCTTATACTTTTTAACGGCGGAACGGTCTATAACCCCACACACCTGTTCGGTTTCTTCTCTGCATTCAATCCCGATGTCATACGCGACATGGAGCTGTACAAAAGCAGTATTCCGCCCGTCTACGGCGGGCGAATATCGTCCGTGCTCGACGTCAACAGCCGCGAGGGCGACAAGGAAGGGTTTAAAGGCTCTGCAAGCCTCGGACTGCTCACCAGCCGGCTCAGCTTGGAAGGGCCGGCGGGTGAAAAGACGTCCTACCTGCTCGGTGGGCGAACAACGTACTCCGATTGGATACTAAAGAGCCTCCCTGAAAATAGCGGGTACAACAACGGCAACGCAGGCTTCTACGACGTGAACGCTACCGTATCGCACCGCTTCGACGAGCGCAATAATCTTTACCTGAACGGATATTTCAGTCGCGACCGCTTCAATTTCAACGCATGGGAGCGCTACGCCTACCGCAACGCCAACGCTTCGGCGCGATGGAGGCATATCTTCAACGATATGTTGTCCGCAACATTCTCAGGAGGCTACGACCACTACGATTATAGCGTCGGCAATACCGATAACCCCGCCGAGGCATACAGTATGGCCTTCGCCATCGAGCAGATGTTCGCCAAGGCCGGCTTCAGTTGGTACGCCTCCGACAGACACACGCTGGACTTCGGCTTTAGCGGCCTGCTTTACGACCTTAACCCCGGCTCGTACCTGCCGGAAGGCGGCGAATCATTGGTGACGCCCAACCGTATGCAGCGGGAGAGAGCTATCGAAACGGCCGTCTACGCCGACGAGCGGTGGGATGTGACGCCGGAACTGTCCGTCAACGCCGGCCTGCGCTTCACGCTCTTCGGAGCAATGGGGCCGAGGACGTACAACGTATACGACCCAGCCGGACTGCCGTCGCCGGCGACCGTGACGGAGACCGTGACGGAAAGCGCAGACGGCAACATCTTCAAAACATACCAAGGCCCGGAAATTCGCGTCTCGGCGCGATACGCCTTCACAGGCGATTTCTCGCTCAAGGCAGGCGTGAACACGATGAGGCAGTATATACATAAATTATCGAACACGACCGTCATGTCGCCCACCGACACATGGAAACTGTCCGACGCCAACGTCCTTCCGCAAAGCGGCATGCAAATAGCCGCAGGCCTGTACAAAAACTTCGCCGGTCATACGATAGAGACCTCCGTCGAGGGCTATTACAAGACGATGGACAATTATCCCGACTACCGCAAAGGCGCCGAGCTGCTGATGAACCCGCACATCGAGACCGACATCCTGCCGGCCCAAGGACGCGCCTACGGGATCGAGCTGATGGTACGTAAGACCCTCGGCCGCCTCAACGGATGGGCAAGCTACACTTATTCGCGCACCATGCTACGGCAATCGGACCGCAAGATACCGTCGCCGGTAAACGACGGGAAATGGTACCCTGCCGACTTCGACAAGCCCCACGATTTCAAAATGGCGGGCAACTATAAGTTCACGCACCGCTTCAGTTTGTCGATGAACGTCGATTACAGTACCGGACGGCCCGTCACGCTGCCCGTTTCCAAGTACCGGATGGCCGGCGGGGAGTTCGTATATTATTCCGAGCGTAACAGCTATCGCATACCCGACTTCTTCCGAATAGACTTGTCGATAAACATCGAGCCAAGCCATCACCTGACATTGCTTACCCACAGCTCCTTCTCGCTCGGCGTATATAACGTGACGGGGCGTAAGAACGCTTACTCGGTCTATTATGTCGCCGAAGAAGGCAGCCTGCAAGGCTACCGGCTGGCCATCTTCGGTATGCCCATCCCCTACGTCTCGTATAACATTAAATTCTAATATACTTACAAAGAAAAGACGATGAAGACGCACATGCATATATACACCCTATGCGCAGCCGCAGCTTTAACCTCGTGCATCGACCGCTTCGAGCCGGCCGGCGCCGACGCCTCCCTCGCGGGAATATTGGTGGTAGAAGGGACGATCGCCGAGGGGATAACCGCCATTACGCTGAGCCGCAGCAAGGGCATGGACGCGGAATGGACGGCAGGCCCGGCTGTCGACGGCGCAGCCCTCTATGTAGCCTGCGACGACGGCTCAACGTCCGCCCCTTCGGCTTATCGCGGAGATGGCCTATACGAAATAGAAACGGGGCTGCTCGATTCGGGCAAGCAATACCGCCTCCACATCGCCCTCGACGGCGAGGAGTATGAATCGACCTACCTCGCGCCGCTCTTCACGCCCGTAATCGACAGCATAGCCTGGCTTAAGCGCGGCCAAGGCGAACCGGTTTATATTACCGTCTCAACTCATGACGACGACGACCGCCCGCCTTATTACCGCTGGACATACGAGGAGGATTGGGAGTTTAAGTCCGAATTATACTCCGCAGCGGGGCTTGTGACCACTATCGACGGAGTAGACTATTACAGGATATACGATTTGCAGACATCAAACAACGTTTACTACTGCTGGGGAACGGGCGGCTCGGCGGGATTCATACTCGGCTCGTCCGACCGCCTGTCGTCGAACGTCATTTCGCACAGGAAGCTGATAGAAATCGAGCCATCCGACGAAAAACTATCTATCCTCTACCGCGTCTCCGTTACGCAGCAACAGATACGTAAGGAGGCATACGACTACTTCATGAACCTCCAAAAGAACGTCACGCAGACGGGCAGCATCTTCTCGCACATCCCCGCCGAAACAGAGGGCAACATACGCTGCCTTACGCGCCCGGATATTCCGGTCGTCGGCTACGTGGAAGTATCGACGGTCGCGCGCGCCGAACGCTTCTTCCCCGAACCCACGGGCTTGTACGAACCGCCGCTCTCGCAGTGCCCGTTCCAGATTGTGCACCGTATGGAGAAAGGCGCATACTCCTCGATCTATGATTTCACCCAAGCCCAGGGACAGGGGCCTGAGCCGTATATGGCGGTGGGCGAGGCTTTATCATACGGCCCCGTGCAATGCCTCGACTGCACCTCGCGCGGCACGAAGAACAAGCCGGCTGCGTGGCCGACCGACCACCTTTAATATAAGACGACAAATATGAAACGATACATCCTCCTTAGCCTTCTCGCCCTTGCACACGTCCTCGCGACGGCAGAGCATACAGTGCGCGAACGCATATACCTCCAGGCTGATAAGGGCCTATACATGGCCGGCGAAAGAGTGTGGCTCAAGGCCGTCGCTACCGATATGCAGGGCCGCCCGCTCGACCTTAGCAAGGTGGCTTACGTAGAGCTCCTCGACGGCTCCGCCCCAAGGGTGCAGCTTAAGATAGAGATGACGGACGGCCTCGGCGAAGGCTCATTCCTCCTGCCCGTCGCCCTCCCCACCGGATTCTACCGCCTGACGGCATACACGCGCTATATGCGCAACGAGGGAGAGGCGGTTTACTACGATCGCCTGCTGACGGTCGTCAATCCCTTCGTACCGCTGACGAACGCCGTTGCGCGCGACGTATCCGGGGCCGTGCAGCTTTACGCAGGCGAGACTGGGCATGACGCCTCCGCAGCATCCTCCGAAGCATCCCCCGCAACGCCCGCAGCACAGCCGTCGCTCCACGCCGACCGCTCCGTATATCCCGTGCGAACGGCGGGCGCGCTGCACATCGAGGGATTGCCCGACGACATACGCACGCTTTCGGTATCTATCGCCGGAATTGATTCCCTGACGCTCCCCGCGGACGCATCCCTGCCGGCGACGACGGACGGCATCGAAGCGTGGAAGCGCGAACTCGCCGGAGGCAACCTCCCCCTGTCCGCAGAGCGACAGCCGGAATACGAAGGGCATATACTGACCGGACGGCTCGTCAACCTCTCCACCGGCAACACGGCGGCAGGCGATAAGCCCGTAGCCTTGCTGGGCTTTGCAGGGCGGAGACCGCGCGTATTCGGCGGACGTGTAGGCGACGACGGCGAGGTCAGCTTCTTCACGCACCGCAGCGCCGGCATACGCGAGGTGGCTACGGCTGTAATCTCCGCCTCCCCGTCGGCTTACCGGATAGACATACAATCCCCCTTCGCCCCGCATACATACTCTCCCCTACCCTCCCCGACGCTCGATGCAGACAGGCGCGAGGCCTTGCTGGAACGAAGCGTGAACGCGCAGGTTTTGCAGTCTTTCGCGGACAATACCGAAAGCGACGACGACGGCGGCGCGCTGTTCTTCACCGGCGAACCGGATTGGCGATACCTGCTTGACGAGTACACCCGCTTCCCGACAATGGCGGAAGTCGTCATAGAATTTATCCCCGGTCTCCGCTTCCGCAAGACCGACGACGGCTACGCGCTGTCCGTGCTCACCGAAGAGCGCGCAGGCTTCACGCAGGGACGCTCAATGGTATTGCTCGACGGCATCCCGCTTATCGACCATGAGCTGATATACAATTACAATCCCCTCCTGGTAAAAGAGATCGAAGTGTACAAAGGCAGGTACGTCTTCGGAGGGACGGTATTCGACGGCTTAGCCATTTTCAGGACATACCGCGGCGATGCCCCCGGCCTCATCCTCAGCGGCTCCACCCAGCTCTTTTCCTACGAAGGAACCGACGCCGCGCGCCTGTTCAGCTTCCCGTCATACCTGACCGAAGGCGAGCGAGGCAGCCGCCTGCCCGACCGCCGCCACACCTTGCTATGGCAGCCGCATGTCGATACCCCCACCGTCCCGTTCACAACCTCCGACATCAGCGGCGACTTCCTGATACGTATGGAAGGAATCACCCGCAGCGGCGAGACAATTAGCCGCACAATGACGATACGGGTGGAAGAATAACTCCCCGCAATAACCCATTCGCGCCCGCCCCGCCGGCGAGGCCGTATTTAACGCTGCAATTTATCAGACGAACGCAGGCGAGCGACCGTGCTCCCGCGAGTATGCAAGGACAGTCCCCGACAAAAGGCGGTATGCCCCGCAATCCGTATATGGCTATCCCTCAAGGATATTTCTAAGTAGAAATTTTATTATCTCAAATCCCCGCCAAATTTTTATCCCGAATCACTCACGATCAGACGCAATAATACCGTCGCGACCTTCAATTTTTTATTATATATAACGCCCACATCTTCACGCAGCATGAAAAAAGTGTCACACGTCCCGCGTCATACGCGCAAAGCATGCGACATTTGTCACACGGCATATGTCATACGCACAAAACGTGCGACATTTGTCACACGGCTTATGTCATACGCACAAAACATGCGACATTTGTCACACTGCTTATGTCATACGCACAAAGCCTGCGACATTTGTCACACGCGCCGCGTCATACGCATAAAGCCTGCGACATTTGTCACACGTAAGGCGTCATACGCATAAAGCCTGCGACACTTGTCACACGCGCCGCGTCATACGCAAAAAGCCTGCGACACTTTACACGGAGCGCGCAGAATACGAACGGAGCCTGTGATTTATATCACAGTATCCCCGACAAATTTTTGGAGCGTAAGATATTAATCACAGGTACCACGCTTCCATTTTGTAGAAGTAATTTTAATGCAAGGATAAGGATTTTAGATTTCCGGCAAGCAGCGCGCGCGCAATGGCAGCGGATGCGAGTAGCGGTATCTCGGCGCAGATCAGGACGGTAGGGTCAGAGGTTTTTTTCAGGCATATATTTCCAGAAGCGGCGGGGCATATGCTGGCGTTGCAGCGCAGGGTTGAGGCGTTCGCGGATGGTGAGCGAGACGGTATACTCGCGCCACATTGTTTGGAAAAGCTTCTCGTCCTGAGCCATCAGCGCGTCGTTGAGCTTACCGCTAAGGAGGCGTTCGTCGTCGTCAAGCGTCACCTCCGCAGCCGTCGCGAGGTCGTAATAGTAACCATAACGACGCTTGAGGTCGTAGATGAGCCACTGTTGGTCGGCAAAGCGGCTCGTAAAATAGTCGAGCGTGAGCGGAAGCGCGTTGTAGACAGGCGAGACGGGCGCGAAGAAGAGGCCGTCGGCGGCTTTCTGGAAGCGAGCGAACTGCGTGAGGCGCTCGCGCTCCTTGCTTACCTTGGCAGCGATCTTTTTGACTTCCAGCACATCCGGGTCGGTGAACATAGTAGCTATTGACGCCTGCGCGTCGAAAGCCTTACGCATATAACGCATCAGCAGCTCGTCGCTCTGCGGCAATTCCGACAACCATACATGCATCAGCATCCCGCATACCGGCCGCGTCAACCTGCGCTCCAGGCCGGCCCAGACGCGCTCCGCTTTCGCGCGCTCGGCGACCACGCCATGAATTTCACCGGCGAACAAAGGCGGCGGCTCGTCCATCGAGATAAGCCGTTCGGGAAAAGCGCGCCGGCTGTAAGCGTCGAAGAGGCATGTCAGCAATCCCTCGAACGATTTATCGTAGCGGAAGACGAGCATTTGTCAGTCGGTAAAGGGGATGGACAGTTGCCTCGTATCAGGCCCGTCGCGGCGTCCCTTCTTCGGCGCGAGGGCGAGGCGCACCTGATCCGGGTGCAGCTCGTTGACGGTGAGCGTCGCGAGTTCGCCACAGGTGATAAAGTAGCGCGCCTTCTTCATCACCACGCCCATACGCGCGAGCGCCGACGAGGTAACACGCCCGTGCCTGCGCGATGCGATGATAAGAGCCGCCGATTTGACGCCTATGCCCGGCACGCGGAGTATAAGCGAGTGGTCGGCCCTGTTAATATCGACGGGGAAGGCCTCAGGATGGCGCAGCGCCCAAGCGAGCTTAGGATCTATGTCGAGGTCGAGGTTCGGGAAGGCCTCGTCGACAATTTCGCCCGCCTTGAATCCGTAGAAACGCATGAGCCAGTCCGCCTGGTAGAGCCTGTTCTCGCGGACGAGAGGCGCTTGCTTGAGCGCAGGCAGGCGCGTATCGTAGGCGTTCACGGGGATGTAACCGGAGTAGTAGACGCGCTTCATGCCCGGCCTGAGGTAAAGCGCGGAGGAGAGGCGGAGGATATCGCTATCGCTTTCGTTCGTTGCCCCTACGATCATCTGCGTGCTCTGTCCTGCCGGCGCGAAACGCGGCGCATGGCGGAAACGCTGCCGTTCGTCGGAGCTTCCGAGTATGCCCTGCTGGATGTAGTACATGGGTTTGAAGATGCTCTGGTGGTTCTTCTCCGGGGCGAGCATACGCAGGTTTTGCTCCGTAGGAATTTCGATATTGACGCTCAAGCGGTCGGCATAAAGGCCCGCCTGCTCGACCAACTCCCTCGATGCCCCCGGAATGCTCTTCATGTGGATGTATCCGTTGTAGCGCATCGTTGTTCGCAGCTCCTTGACCACCCGTAACATGCGTTCCATGGTGTAGTCAGGGCTATTGATTACTCCCGAACTGAGGAACAGACCTTCAATGTAGTTCCGGCGATAAAATTCGATGGTAAGTTCCACGAGCTCCTCAACGGAGAGCGTCGCGCGCCTGATGTCGTTCGTACGGCGGTTGATGCAGTAGGCGCAGTCGTATATACAATTATTTGTGAGCATAATTTTGAGCAGGGATATGCACCGTCCGTCTTCCGTGAAGCTATGACAGACGCCCCACCCTTCAGCGCTTCCCATCGTACCCGGTTTGTTCTTACGGGTCGTTCCGCTCGAAGTGCAGGAGACGTCGTACTTGGCCGATTCGGCGAGTATCTTGAGTTTGTCCTGTACGTGCTCGTTCATTTCCACAAAGAAACGAATTTAAGCGGAATAACCGCACACGTAAAAAGAGCGATTTATATCACCACATAAGGTTGATATTCCTTTCGAGCCTGAGGCGTCTGCGCAGCGCCAAGGGCGTGTTGCCGAAGTAATCTTTGCAAAAGCGCGTAAAGTGCGGGGGTATGGAGAATCCGTACCTGCGCATTATGTCCTGCATATGGTCGTTTGTCTCCGACAGGTCGTACCGCACGTGCTTGGATTTTTGCCTGAGCAGCCATTTGTAAGGCGTCTCTCCGAACTCTTCGGTAAACTCCCTGTCGAATGTTTTCCTCTTCATATTAGAGATTTTGACCAGTTCGCGGACGTTTTTCACCTTCAGATAGTTTCCCATGACGAATAGTCTGAAATCTACCGAGCGGCTGACGATCGGGTGCATGAAAGCGGCGACATCCTCCCTGTCGTAGAGGGTTCGGAGGAGGTATAGGAATTCTTCGCACTTGAGGCTGTGGTATTCTTCGTATTTATCAAGTTTTTTGTGGTAAAGGAGAGCGTCGCTGATGAAATCCCGCATGGTATTGTTTAATTCGAGCGGGCTGAGGGGGTATGGGTTTTGACTGCGCAAGGGGCATAGCTCCTTGACGTAGTTCCTTTCGCAGAAGTTGGTAAACCGCTTAAAGAATATGACGGTGAAGTTGCTCGGCAGTAAAGCCTCGCACGACATGATCGAAGATACGGGAAAGAAGATCATCTCGCCGGCGTTGACGGTTCTGCCCAGCGCCTCGTTGCTGTAAACGACGAGGCGTCCTTTCATTAGGCATAATGCATAGTTGTAACGTCCGTATTCGGAGTGATACTTCTCCTTTTGCTTAAGCCTGTGATTCCTCAAGCCTGCTGCCAACCGGTCGTCGCCCGTTTCCGGCGGGTTCGACGGCGTCTCTCGGTTGTGGTGAGAATGGTCCATAGGATGCGGCATTTCCTTTGTCATTTGTCTTGTATTGCTATTAGCAAGTGCAAAATTAATGCTTTAAACAATCGCCCTCTTGTCCTATCTGTCGTTTCTCTTTACATCCGTCAAAATGGTCATTAACTTTCCTTACGTTTTAATAATTCGGCGCATTTAAGGGCGCCGTATTGCTTTATACCTAAAAAAAGGTTTGTTTCGCCTTCTTTTGGAACGCTTTTTTTCCTACCTTGCGCTGCATATTCTTTAAAATTATATGGTATGAAAAAAGATTTGTTTTATTCTATGATGATTTGCCTGGGTTTATTGCTTACCTCTTGCGGCAAAGATGATGGCCCGGATACTCCGGATGTTCCCGATCCGCCGGCTCCTGTCCTGACATGGAAAGACGCTCTCGGCGTATACAAGGCCGATGGCGACTTGAGTCTTACGATTAATGACCTGCCCCCAGCCGTGGGTAAAGAAGCGACGCTTGCCGCAGGAACGGGAGAGAACGCCAAGATTACATTGACGAATATTATCCCCGATATGGCGACCGTCGAGATCGACAATGTCGTTGTGACGAAGGACGGCGACGACAAGGCTACGTTTGAAGGCGAAGCGACGGTCGGTAATACAACAGTCGCCCTCAAGGGATCGTTGACCGGCATCACGGGAAGCGCGAAGACCTTGAACGTTAATGTCGCGCGCAAGGTGAACTCCTTCGTTACCGGGACGTGGAAACTCGCCGAAGCGGCCACAGGCGGCGGCAAGTATGTTATGGTTGACGTGAAGACGAACAATCCCGCCAACGATGTGTTGCTGAACCAGATGGTAGGCCCTATGATTGGCGGTATGCTTGCGCAAAAGGTCTCCGACGTGACGGTAGTACTCAGCCCGGACGGCTTGTTCGACGTGAACTGGACGGTAACGGGAGCGAGCGAGGCTACGGGCATGCCCGATTTCGTGAAATCGTTGGTTGCGATACAGTATTTCGAGGAGGATTACAAGCTGTACCTGGCTATTGACAAGTCGGCTGTGCCTCTGCTGGCGGCTATCCCCGTGCCGGAAGGTATCGACATTGAAGCCCTGATAGGCGCGCTGGCCGTAGACAAGGGCGGCTTTATCGCCATACCGGTGAACTTCGCTTCCGATGCCTGGATGGATTCGGCGTCGGCATCGGCGTCTCCGCTTGCCGTAACGAGGGCCGATTCCCCTTATCCTGATATTAGGTTTTATGTCGGGAAGGAAACGCTTCTACCCTTGCTGCCTGTCCTGATGCCTTTGCTGTCCGGCGGCCTGCCCGAAGGCATCCCTGAATATCTCCTGCCCCTGCTGCAAGGCTTGCCTGAGATGGTGGGCGGGGCCGAGCAGTTCAACGTAGGCTTGGGCTTTAACAAGAACTGAGCGTAGACGCGTAACTCTTTCGAGCCGCCTTCACCCATGAGCCGGCCTGTTTATTCAGGCGAGAGGCGGGTGAAGGCGGCTTTTTATTTGTACTTTTGCTGCCTATGAAGAAAATGTTTATATGTAAAGCGGTAAGCGTATTGATGATTGCCGGTATGTTTGCTCCCGCCGCCGTGCGCGCGCAGTTTATGGATTATGGGGCCGATCCCTCGCGCCTGAAGTGGAACCGTGCGAAGCTGAAGCATTATACGCTCATCTATCCCCGTGGAATGGATTCGACGGCGTACCGCTACGCCCTGTACCTGGAAAACGCCTATCCTCATCTCCTGAAGACGATGGGGACGCCGGTCAGGGGGACGTTCCCCGTCGTGCTGCATCCGGCGAATATGCTTTCGAACGGAATGGTAGCATGGTCGCCTAAACGCATGGAGTTGCTAACGACGCCGTCGTACACTCAGCAGGCCGAGAGCTGGGACAAGCACCTGGCGTTGCACGAGTCGCGCCACGTTATCCAGACCGGCAAGCTTCAGACCGGCTTCTTCCACCCGCTTTATTACCTGATAGGCGAACAGGCTGCGGGTATATCTTCGCTCCTTGTGCCTCGCTGGTTCTTTGAAGGCGATGCCGTAGGTGTGGAGACGGCCATGTCGGACGCCGGCAGGGGCCGGTTGCCGGAGTTCCAGATGACTTACAGGGCGCAGGCCTTATCCGGCGATGTGTTCTACTCGTTCGACAAATGGTACTTAGGCTCGTATAAGGATTATACCGGCGACTATTACGCCTTGGGTTACGACCTCACCTCCTTCGCGCGCCTTAAATACGGGGCGGATATATGGAAGAAGACGACCGACCGCTATGTTGCACGCCCAATATCCTTCCCCCCGCTGTCAAGGGCCTTCAGGCATCACACGGGCATAGGTTTCGACCGCCTCTTCGACGAAACCTTCGCCTTCCTGCGCAAAGAATGGGAGAGCCGCGACACAGCCTACGTCACGCCGCATTATCATACGCCGGAAACAAAGCGATATACTTCCTACAAATATCCCCAGGCATGGAACGATTCTACGGTCATAGCCGTCAAGTCGAGCCTGTCGGACTTGCCGTCCATAGTATCCCTGACCGGTAGCCGCGAGAAGCGTTTGACCTATATCGGGACGCTCCGCAGCAAGATTGCAGTCGACAACAACCGCGTTTACTGGATTGAGAACGTCCCCGGCATGAGGTGGGAGCACGAGAACCACAGCGCCGTAAAATACTACGACCTGACTGACGGACGCCTCGCAACGCTCGCCTCACACCGCCGTTACATATCCTTTGCCGCAGGTGATTCCGCCATCGCCGCCTCCCTGTTTACCGAGGAGGGCGAGAGCCGCATCGTATTGATGAACAAGGAAAGCGGCGAAGAATACCGCCAATACCCGACGCCCGCCAACGTCTTCGTCAAAGACCTGGCTATGGGCGGGCGGGATACGATATACGCCGTAGCTATCGGCGACCGGGGTATAAGCTTGATGCAGCTCGACACGCGCTCCGGCGAATGGGAGGAGTTGATGAAACCTACGGTAGCCAATATAACTTCGCCGTTCTTCAGGGACGGCAGCCTTTACTTTGAATCGGGCCTTAACGGCATCAACAACATCTATCGCCTCCCTGTGGCCGACGGCAAGGCGTACCGACTGACCTCGTCACGCTTCGGAGCCTTCCAGCCCGCCGTCTCAGCCGACGGCGATACGTTGCTCTTTGCAGACTATCGGGCGAAGGGTTACAGGATAGCCCGCCTGCCTTTGGATAGCTTGGAGAAGGAGGAGGCCGACTTTGCGCAGCCCGCCCGCTTTACGCTGGCCGAAACGCTGGCCGAACAGGAGGGCTTTAATCCGGACGCATCGGAACTGAAGCCGGTGGACTTCAGCCCGCGTCCCTACCGCAAGGCCTCCGCCCTGTTCAACGTTCACAGTTGGGCGCCCATATATTATAATGTGAACGACATACTGAACGGCGGCGCAACCGACTTCGCCTCCGTCGCGCGGCCGGGAGTCACCCTCATATCGCAGAACGCCCTCAATACCGCCATCACGCAGGCCGCCTGGTATTACTATCGCGGGCGTCATCACGGTATGGTCGACTTCCTGTACAAAGGCTGGCTGCCCGTTGTCCGTATGAGCCTTGACTACGGCGGCGAAGCCTTCGACATAAGGTGGATTGAGAACGATAAGGGCAATATGCTGCCCGTCAACCTCCCGACCGGTCGCACCCTACTCGACGGCCTCTTGCAGGTTTACCTCCCTCTCAACCTGACAAGCAACCACTATGTGCGGGGCGTCCAGCCTGCCGTCAGCTATTACTTCACCAACAATGCCTACCAGCAATACGGCAAGACAGCGATGGCGTACTTCCAGTATATGCTCTCCGAAGTGCGCCTGTATAATTACCGCAGGATGGCGCAACAGCATATCCTGCCGCGCCTTGGCTTCCAGCTCAGGCTGCAATACGTAGACATGCTTCACAACACGACCAACTTCAGCCAACTCTACGCCGCACGTCTGACGACCTACTGGCCGGGTATCATGCCCGACCATTCCCTTATGGTCAGAGCCTCCTACCAGTATCAGCCGGAGAACGGGAAGCCGCTCTACGTCCCCAAGCAACTGCTGGAAAGCCCGCGCGGATACGATTATACGTATCGCACGCGGCAACAAGCGGCGTTGAAGGTCGACTACGCCTTCCCGGTCGTAAGTCCCGACCTTGCCCTCGGATCGTTAGCCTACTTGCGCCGCTTGCGCGTCAACCTTTTCTACGACGCGACGTATAACCAGGAGCGTAAGCAAAGCGGCTGGACTGTCCAAAGCTCTTACGGCGGCGACCTGATCGTCGACTGGAACGCGCTACGCCTCTCCTTCCCCTTGACAACCGGCATACGCATAGCCCAACCCACGTCGGACCTGCCGCCAACAGTAGAAGCCCTCTTCTCCGTCAGGTTTTAGCCATGCAGGGAATACGCGACCTTACAACCGGCCCGATCAACAGGCAACTGTTTAACCTGGCTATTCCCATAATGGGAACGTCCTTTATACAGATGGCCTACAACCTCATCGACATGGCCTGGATAGGCAGGCTCGGAAGCGAGTCGGTCGCTGCCGTCGGAGCCGTCGGCATCCTTGTCTGGATGACTACCTCGCTCGCCCTGCTCAACAAGGTAGGCGCCGAAGTAAGCGTCGGCCAAAGCATCGGCGCACGCAATATGGACGACGCCCGCCTCTTCGCCTCCCACAACCTCACCATCTGTCTGCTCCTCTCCGCCGGATTGGGAGCGTTGATGTGCCTGTTCGCGCCATACGTCATCGGATTCTATGAATTAGACCCCGCCATCAGCACCGAAGCCGTCCGCTTCCTGAGGATCCTGACCCTTGGATTCCCCTTCGTCTTCCTCTCGTACACCTTCACAGGCATACATAATGCGGCAGGACGGAGCCGTATAACATTCTTTGTAAATGGGGTTGGCCTGGCCCTGAACATAGCGCTCGACCCGCTGTTCATCTTCACCTTCGGATGGGGAACGACAGGCGCAGCCATTGCCACTTGCATATCACAAGGCGCCGTTTGCCTGCTGTTCGTATACCACCTGAAGCGCAAGAGCCGCTTGCTCGGAGGATTCCCATTCCTTGTGCGCTTGAAGGGCAGGCATACAAAGCGTATATTCCGTCTGGGACTGCCGGCTGCGATGCTTAACGTACTCTTTGCCCTCATCAACTTCTGCATGGGGCGCATCGCCTCGCAGCGCGGAGGACATATCGGCCTTATGACACTCACTGCAGGCGGACAGATAGAAGCCCTTGCCTGGAACACGTCGCAGGGGTTCAGTACAGCCCTTAGCGCCTTCACTGCACAAAACTACGCCTCAGGGAGAGCCGACCGTGTCATGGGAGCTTATCGCGCTACGTTGTGGATGACGTCCGTTTTCGGCATCTTCTGCACGCTCCTTTTCATGTTCTACGGCAGGGAGATATTCTCCATCATTGTACCCGAACGGGAGGCTTATATATCAGGCGGCATATTCCTGCGCATAGATGCGTATTCGATGCTGTTCATGATGTTGGAGATTACTACGCAAGGATTCTTTTATGGATCCGGACGCACAATCCCGCCTGCGGTAATCAGCATCGGCTTCAACCTCCTGAGGATACCTCTTTCCATCATACTCTCGGCAACCTCACTCGGACTGACAGGCATCTGGTGGGCCATCAGCCTTACCAGCACGGCAAAAGGCATCGCCGCCTTCATCTGGTTCCGCTTCCTGAGGAAAAAGATACTCCGGCAGGTAAAGGACATATAAAAGGTCGGGTGCAAAAGTTGTAGGCTATGCATAAATTCCGGCAAGGCCGAAAGGGAAGGAGGGTATACCGGGAACGCCTCTCTTTCGGTCGGGCTTTAATAATGCCAAATTCATGTGTTGTTGTTGTGCCGTATGAAAAGTTTTGTACTTTTGCTTATCTTAAAACTAAAAACAGTTAATGCTATGACAGATACAAAGCAATTCGTTAATGCAGCGGAAGAAAAGATGGCTAATGCTATCGACCATCTCGACGAGCAATTGGCCCACATCCGCGCGGGTAAGGCTAACGCCAAGATTCTCGACGGCGTAAGAGTGTCATACTACGGTAGCCTGACGCCCCTTAGTAGTGTGGCGACGGTGACCACACCTGATGCCAAAACCATCCTCATCACTCCTTGGGAGAAATCGCTGATAAAGGAAATAGAAAAGGCAATCATCAATTCCGAAGTCGGCATCACTCCCGAAAACAACGGCGAGGTGGTACGCCTCGGTATACCGCCGTTGACCGAAGAACGCAGGCGAACGCTCGCCAAACAGTCTAAACACGAAGCCGAAAACGCTAAGATCAGCGTTCGCAACGCCCGCCGCGACGCTATCGAACTGCTCAAGAAAAGCGTAAAGGACGGAATGCCCGAAGACGTTGAAAAGGACGCCGAAGCTGATGTCCAGAAAATACACGACAGGTATATCAAAAAGGTTGACGAGCTATATGCCGCCAAAGAAAAGGAAATCATGACCGTGTGAAAGGGCTGGTAGTAAAAAATACAGGTAGCTGGTATACCGTTCGCTTAGACGACGGCCGGCTTATTGAGAGCAAAATCAAGGGCAACTTCCGCCTCAGGGAAATAAAAAGCACCAACCCCGTGGCCGTCGGCGACAGGGTAGAAATAGAGCCTGACAACGAAGACCCAGCCTTTATCACGGAAATCGAAGAACGAAGGAACTATATGATACGCAAAGCAACGAACTTGTCCAAACAATCACACATCATAGCCGCAAACATAGACCAGTCGATGCTCATCGTCACCGTCAACTATCCGATCACAACCACAGTCTTCATAGACCGCTTCCTGGCAACCGCCGAAGCGTATAGCATACCCGTAAAACTAATCTTCAACAAGATAGACCGCTTCCACGGAACCGACCGCGACGCTATGAACAGGCTTATATCCCTATATACCGAAATCGGATACCCCTGCTCCATGCTTTGCGCCAAAAGCGGCGAAGGTATAGACGAACTGAAGGCGGAACTGAAGGACAAGATAACACTGCTTTCAGGACATTCGGGCGTAGGCAAATCTACTATCATCAACAAACTCGCACCGGGTATGGACCGCAAAACAGCAGGTATATCCGAATACCACAACAAAGGAACACACACCACAACCTTTTCCGAAATGATACAACTCCCGCAAGGTGGATACCTCATTGATACGCCGGGAATAAAAGGCTTTGGTACGTTCGAAATGGAGGATACGAAGATATCGCACTACTTCCGGGAAATATTCGCCCGTTCGTCAAGGTGCAAGTTCGGAGATTGTACACATCGGCACGAACCGGACTGCGCCGTCCTGGTTGCCGTAAAGGAAGGCTCCATCAGTTCCTCTCGCTACAAGAGCTACCTTAGTATTCTGAAAGACAGAGAAGAGAGCAAATACCGCGAAGAGTATTAGATCATATAGCAGGCAGGCTCATCCCCGTCACCTTGCGGTACAGATCCAGCGCGTAAACGTCAGTCATCCCCGAAATGTAATCAAGTATACACTGTATCTTGCCGTATACCGAAGGCGCCTGCGTATCATATTGCTCCGGTATACGCTGCAGCAAAAGGCGGCTATACGAATGCGCAGGATTCATCACCGCTTCAATCAACGCATCAATCAGGCGACTGAAAATATGGTATCCGGCAAGCTCTATGTCCAGCACCTCCCTGTCGCAATAAATCTTGCGGTACGCCACAACCGAGCAGGCCTCGTAGGCGTTCCTCACAGGCTCCCTTATCTCCTTTATCAGCGAACTGTTGAAGCCGCCCTCGATTATCTCTTCTTCATGATCAAGGAAGACGCGCGCACACTCGTCGACAAGACTGCCGACAATGCTCGAGCGCAGGTACGCAATCTGCTCGTTGGTATCGTCGACTAACCGCATAACGTCAAGGACGTGAGCGCGCCGTTCGCCCTCGAAGAAGCCGAGCAACAACTCCCTCGTCTCCTCGCCCGTGAGTATGCGTAGCTTGTGAGCGTCCTCTATGTCCATGACCTGGTAACAAATATCGTCGGCGGCCTCGACCAAGTAAACCAGAGGATAGCGGCTATAACGACCCTGCCGCTCTTCGAGGCCGAGTTCCGAGGCTATCTGCCGGTAAGTGGATTCCTCGGTCTGGAAAAAGCCGAACTTACCGTTAGTCGACAAGGTAGAGGGGTACGGATACTTAATGATCGACGCCAGCGTGCAATAAGTCAGCGCGAACCCCCCTTTGCGCCGCCCGATAAACCGGTGCGTAAGCAGGCGCATGGTATTGGCGTTACCTTCAAAATGCAGGAAATCCTCCCAGCGGCCGCCTTCCTCGATTACCCTGCCTTCCAGCGCCTTCCCGTTGCCCTCCATGAAGTAGGCGGATATAGCGCGCTCGCCCGAATGCCCGAAAGGCGGATTCCCCATGTCATGAGCCAGGCAGGCGGCGGATACTATCGACCCTATCTCAAGGAAATTGATACTCTCGGACGGATACTTCAGCATAAGCCCCTTAGCAACACTGTCGCCCAAGGAACGCCCTACGCACGACACCTCCAGACTATGCGTCAGGCGGTTGTGCACAAACACGCTGCCGGGCAGGGGGAACACCTGCGTCTTGTTCTGCAGTCGGCGGAAGGGCGACGAAAAGATCAGGCGGTCGTAATCACGTTGAAAGTCGGTACGTTCGTGCTTGCGCTCGGCATATTCTTCCATGCCCAAACGCTTACCGGAGAGCAACTGAGTCCAGTTCATACAATGTTTCTTTTAGGTGAAATTTAAATGCAGCAAAGATATGTAATGTATATAACAAAAAGATACGTGATGTAGATAATAAATTAAGAGGTAAAATTTGGCAAATAGATAAATATACATTTAATTTGTATATTATGTATTGTTTGTTATTCTTTTACGCCATAGTTCGCTTGACCGCCTTACATACGTTTTTGCCGGCGGTTTGTATTCTTTTGTTGGGAGGGATGGCTGTCTTCTGTATGTATAATTACTTGGAAAAGAAAAAAAACAGGGAGCAATTCCTGATAAGCGTCAAGCAGCAGAAAATACAGCGGCTGAAGAACGAGTGGCTGGAAGCAGAATTGGAAAACAAGACAAACGAACTGGTAAAACAGACATCAATAATAACAGGTAAAGGCGTCATAATGAAAAGGCTACTGGAGGAGTTGGAACATCAGAAAAAAATACTCGGCGACCGCTACCCTGCCTCCTTATACATGCGGATGCGCTCGTTAATGGAAAAAGTCATGAATAACAACAACGACCGTATCGCCTTCGAGACTTACTTCAACAGCGCCCACCGTGATTTTATCGAACGTTTCCGACGCCAATACACCGACATCACCGCAGGCGATTTGCGTATGTGCTGCCTTCTGCGCATGAACCTGTCGACGAAAGAAATCGCATCCATACTCAACATCTCCGTACGCGCCGTCGAGTTGAGGAGATACCGTCTAAGGAAGCGAATCGGCATGGAGGGCGACACCAACCTCGTCGGATTCCTCATGAGTTTCTGAGTCCTACACCACGGCAGAAGCTATCGCCAGGCAATAAACGACAAAATTCCGCCCATGCCCCAAGAACTTCCTGGTAGCCTGACACAAAATATCCCGCCGACAATAGCTGCACTCCTCCGCTTCGCAAAAAAGACGATGCGGAAGCTTTCTGCGCTCCTCCGCTTCCCTCACATATGGGCGGACAGTTTACCCCAATTTGGCGACGCATTCGACCCCCCTTAAGGGGTTAATTTAAGTTAAAACGGCATGTTTTGATACGGATTCGCCCCCCCCTACGGACAGGGTATTTTTATCCTTATAATTTGTAACTTGCTATAAATAAGCCCATATTTTCAATAAATTAGCGGCTTATACACGGAAAAACCGTATATTTACGGTAAAATGGGCTATAAAGGAGGCTATAAAACAGTCGAAGTGAAAACAAAGTGGACGCAAGTGGTATGATAGAAAGGACACGCACTTGCTTAGTTTGTAGTCTTTGTTATTCCTTTAAATGGACACCGGCAGAGGTTGCACGTTGGCTGATGCGTGATAAATTGCTTTTGGTAGAAACACTCCCTGCAATGTTCCCCGTATCTGTTTTTTTGGCATCAATTAAACGGAGTTGTTCTCCCAAACGAGCGTTTTCTTTTAACAGCTCCTCTATTTTTAAATCTTTTTTTTCGATAGTATCGAATAACCTATTCACTAAAGGATCATTACTATGTATTTCGATCTGGTTTGTTGGAGGCGATTTCGTCTCCTCGGTTTTTAGCATCTCTCCTTTACCGGTAAGTATCCAATCGGCGTTAAACTCATCGAATGCGATTACAATGTTTTGTAATGCAGACGCGCCCACATTACTCCTACCTTTAACAATCTCGGTTATCATGGAGGTGCTAACTCCTATTTTAGCAGCAAAGTCACGTTGCCCTGTCACAAGGCTATTATTTTTTAAATAGTCGTATGCCTTTAAAAATCTTACAGATAATGTATCCATATGTAATATTATTACAGAGTA